>JAIYDG010000169.1 GCA_027487625.1 Bacteroidota bacterium | reverse complement strand
CTGATATTAGCGTTTCGAGTGATTCTTACACAAATTTAGACTATGCATGGAAATGTTTGAATGTCAGTGGAAATTCCCCTTGCTTTGGAAATGATAGGGCTGGATTCCTGTTTAGTCATTTGTCGACGATAAACTACCAACACTTCTTACCACCCGAAGTCGACTTGGAAACAATCCAAATTTCCTTGATGGTTTCTCGGAAAAATTCTCAAGTAAGCGATACATGCTTCAAAACCATAACAGTCTCTCGCAATACTCCTTTGCTGGTTGGAATCGAATTCTCTTCTAATCATCCACATTCTGCCGAAAAGCCCATCACGTTTCGTGCTGTTCTGAATCCAAATCTTGCAGAGTCATCCAAGTTGGTTGATTTAAGATGGAGCATTCTGGAAGGAGAGAATAAAATGAAGAATTTTTCAATCCAGGAAGGCCACCATGGCCCCTTTCTGAAGATTGAGGAAAGTACACTGAGTCCAGCGAGCAGATACATTTTTCAAGTGTGCGTGGTTGCACCAAGGACGGAGTGTTTGAATGCAACTATCATCACCGATGAAACACCACAAGGGGGAGTCATATCCTTGAGTTACCGAAAGAATGCAGCAATCTTCCCCTTCGATGATTTTTACGTTATGACAACGAGCTGGTCAGTGGACAGAAGCAAACTGCCATTGAGTTTTGCATTTGGATACAAAACAGGGCCTGATGAGCCTGAGGTTCTTGTGACAGGATTCGGAGCAGTTCCTCAAGCAAAGTTGATTGCGCCTTACGGGAAATTTCCGACTGGAGACCCAAACATCCGATCCATCTATGTCTATGCTTACGCTCGAGACCGATACGGAAACGAGGCAAAGAGAGGTTTTCTTGTCAATATCACACAACCCTATAGAAATGGGAGCGAAATAGAAACCGTTGCAGCAATATCCAGGAATCGAACCTTGATTGCAGCAAGCCAGGGCGACTTTGATTCCGTTCTTCAGCTAAGCTTTGCCACGCTCAGCGCATTTGACTATTTGGATATTCGAAATTTCCCACTTTCTGATTCTGAAATCAGATTTTTGATTCAAATTCAAGAAAATACTGCGTCTGCTCTCCTGCAAGCCTTAAAGCCGATAACGTTTCAGAGTATTCGTGAATTTCAGGCAATCACCTTCCTGATGGGTGGATTTCTGAAAACGAATCGCTCGTCTGGAAGCTTTCTTGTAAATATTTCACTTCTACTTGAATCATCAGCAGGTAATGTGTTTGAAAACGATTGTTCAAGTTTCCGCTGTTCCAATATCTAATTCATTTCATTCATTCAACAGGAAAAACGGCATATATTGCGGTGTCTGAGATTCATGTGGCCTCTGTTTTAACCATCGCAAGCGATGTGGTCGACAAAATACAAACAAGCTTTGCCAAAAATACTTCATTACAAGCCCAGGTAGCTCAAAATGCTGCACAAGCCCTCCTTTCGATTGGCGCGAGTGCTGCGAATAGTATGGCATGCAAGGAGACTCTGGCCCAAAAGTCGAAACGCTTTTCTCTCACATCCGCGAAACCATGTGATGTCGGACTTTTTAATCTTGATGCATCGACATCTGAGCCAGGTTCTCGGGTTTCACTGACTTCGATTGGTGCCTGGGGAGATTATAGTGTCGTGATGGTCGAAAGCTCTGTTCCTTTTCGACCGAACAACGACAAACAAAAACTCGTGTCCAACACGATCACTGTGGAAATTCGCCGCAAAGATTTGTCTGTTGTTGATGTTCGAGACTCAGCAGAGCCCATCTATATTTCCATTCCAATCAGCGAAACTGTTGACGCAGCTCAAAGATTGAATGATAAGGTATGTCATTTCTACAACACCACCAATATGCTCTGGTCGCGTGACGGGTGTAATTCAACAAGAAATGGAGATGTAGTGACTTGCGAGTGCAATCATTTAACAGACTTTGGTGCTTTTGAAATCGATTCCAATCAGTCGAATGATTCTGGCAACAACAATTCAGCCGAAAAACCACCGAATCAAACAACAAGCCTTTCGATTCTACTTATTGTTACTATTGGAATCAGTTCTGTGATTATCCTCACGGTTGCCTCACTTTACTACTTGCGACGAAAGCGCAGACTTATTACTCGGTCGACTTCGGTGGTTTCTGGACGCGGATCAATCAGAAATATGTCACTCGTGTCAAACAGGTCGATGAATGACCAATTCATGGTTGATGCAGAGCAAGTTGGTGTCATTATTGCCTGTTCCGAAAGAGAAGATGCTGCAACAAATGAAGAGCAAGCAAAGATTGAAGACGAAGCTGAGAAGTATGAATGTGATGGTCAGCGTTCCGACAGCATCACCATCCAAGACATATGATTCTTTGCAAATCGAAAATGACACACTTTTGACATCGATTTCTGTTGGTTCTTAGGTTTTTTTTGGACTTTTCACAATTTTTCAGATTGAAACGAAGCATATTCTGTTCACCAAACCATTTTTATTCGAGACTTGTACCCATAAAACATTTCCCAAAAGCCATAATCTTAATTTGATTTTTCGTTTTTGATCGAAGCATTGATTTTATCCTGTGATAAAATACATTTGCACAATTTGGGAATCGTCACTACGTCTTGTTTGAAAAAAAACACGAAATTTATGCTGTTTGTTTTTGTGGATTGATGTCATCCCACCAAACTGCATGAAAGCTCAATCATGAGCACATTGTCGATTCGAATTGATGAATCTTTCTTCACCAACTCACATTGAAGTCCAATTTTTCATTTCCGTAACATTTGTTCATCCTTTAAACTCCAGACGACAATCTCAGGAATATTTTGGGAGCATCATTTAGTTCCTTTTGTCGCAATCTTGTCTTGGAAGCGATTTGTGACGATTCGCATTTCTCTAGTTCAATCTGAAATGATGAAAAAGGACGGTTTTTTTGCTCCTATTTCGTTTTTCTCGAAAATTGAACGGAAGCCTGGAATGCTGTTCTAAATGATGAATATTCGTGATTTATCGTGAATCAGAGTGGCAGTACAACTATTCCCGAAATATCGGCCTCGCTGTTTATTTTTTTTTTGTGTTCCGAAATCAAACTGGGAAAATAGGAAGGAAAATAAAGGAAAAGAAGCAAATTAAAGAGGAAAAGAAGGAAATTAAAGAGGAAACCCCCGAAATTCTTGTCGTTCCAGAATGAATCCTGAAAGAGATTTAAAAAACACGCAAATCAAGAATCCGAATTTTCGTAATATTAGTTGCTTGTCATTTCAAGATAGATTCGAGACGAGAAAATGAGCGTGGTTTCAGTTTTGTCTTAATGCCTTGATTAGCAGAGCCAATTTTCCACAAAATACAAAAAATGCTAGATTAAGTGATCAAACCAACGAATCCCGAGGTAGTTCTTGGTGCTGGTTGTATTGATCATATCGCTTCTGTTGGTTGTGAAAAAACGATTTTTAATTTCGATAATTGGGAAATGGCGAAAATGGAGGATTCCCTTGAAACCTAAGAACCATGATTATCAAAGAAACCTGCCATCATCGAAAAGCATTTAAATTCTCTGTTTGCCGGATACACCATTGAGACACCTGAGCTCCTCAGTTTGGATGCCTTCAATTTCTGCATTTGGATGCGAATTCGGAGAGTGCAGTGTTTTCCCAAACGAAGCAGCAGCAACATCCGAAAACTAATGTGTCCGTTT
>JAIYDG010000090.1 GCA_027487625.1 Bacteroidota bacterium | reverse complement strand
TATAGCACATGCAGAAGTATTGTTTGAATCTCTAACTGTAATAGCACCGGTTGGAGAACCACCATTCCAATGTATGATTACAAGTGTATCTCCTTTATTACTAAAGAAGCTTCCACCACTGATTGCCCATGTAAAGGTATGACCCGGTTTATTTGTGATTGAATAAGTGCCATATTCATTTTCACATAAGTTTGTTGGACCAGATATGATTGGTTTAATAACAGGACTTATTGAAATATTTAATAAAGGAGAAAAGGCTTTACATGCGCTACTTACAACTGAATCAAGTACTCTGAGTGTTCCTAATGATGAGGTATTATTCCATCTAACAGTTAATATAGCTGTTCCTTGTCCGTTAACAATTGTACCTCCAGTTATTTCCCAATTATATACTCTTGAATTGTTGAATTCAATTGAATAATTGGCTTCATCTAAACCACAAACAGATGTTTTTCCAACAATAATTGGGTTAGGTGTTTTATTGATTTGCACTAAATATGGAGTAGTAGATTGTTTGCATCCAGTAGCAATAATTGAGTCCATTACAACAACACTTCCATTTTTTGGTCCAGCACTTGTTGTGTCCCATTTGATACTCAAGTTTCCTGTACCTTGTCCGCTTATTATTTCACCGCCAGTAACTGTCCATTTGTAATAATGTCCACTTGTAACTGCTGTTGAATAATTAGTGATTGATTCAGAGCAAACCATTTGGTCTCCAGTTAAAATTGGGTCTGGAGAGCTATTAATTGTAACTTGAAAAGTATTAGATGTACCATTACAACCAGTGGTTATTAATGAATCTTTTACGCTTAGAGTTCCTAAACCAGTATTGTTCCATAATACAGCAATAGATGAATTTCCTTGTCCAGAAATAATTGTTCCATTGGTAATCGACCATGTGTAAGTTTTATTTGCATCGAAAGGAACACTATAAAATCCAGCAACATTTTTACAAACAGGATTTGTTCCAGTTATACTAAGAGCTGTATATGGATTGATAAATACAGTGTCTAAATTACTAGTAGCAGCACATCCTGTAAGTTTAACCGAATCTTTTACTTGAATCAATCCTTTTCCTAAAGTTCCCCAGGTAACACGAATACTATCAGTTCCCTGTCCTGAAACAATCGTTCCTCCTGAAATAGTCCAAGTAAATCTTGAAACACTAGTATCTCCTGAAACTGTATAGGAAGCAAAACTATTGGCACAAGTTGTTTTTGGTCCATTAATCTCAGGTGTATTATTAATTAAAACGTAAAGATTTTTAGTTAATGAACTTACACAACCATCAGTATTTTGAATATCTAATTTTACTGTTTGAATTCCAGCACTACTAAAGCTTTTGCTAGCAATTGAATCTGTACTTTGGAATAAATCACTATATGTCCAAATTCTCTGTAAAACAGGTGTTATCTGTGTAGTAGTATCCGTGAATGTAAACAAATTACCGTTGAAGCATTGAGTGCTATCATTTACAGTAAATCCAATTTTTGGAAGCGCTTTAATTTCAACTGATAAAGGGATAGAATTTGCCGCACAACCTGTTACTATATTAGAATCTCTTAAGATTACAGTTCCTGCAGAAGAACTTCCCCAATTTACTACTAACTCCTCATTTTTTGCTCCCGAAATACTTGCTATGCTACCACCAATTACTGTCCAAGAATGCACAATATCAGTATTCGTTACTGCGAAATAAGAACCTGATGTAGTTGCACAAACTGGATTGGTTGCATTGACAATATTTGAAATTGGATTAAACAATACTTCTACAAAAAATTCTTTTGAAGTTCCACATCCTCCTGCTTTTTCTAAGATTAATGTTACTTTATAAACTCCAGGTATGCTATAAGTTTTAGTCGCGATTGAGTCTATTGAAATAGTTCCATCACCAAAATCCCAACGACGAAATAAGGTTTCTCCTGGGTTATTTGAAATATCAACAAACCTAAAGCTATTGTTGGTAATACATTGAATGGTATCTCCTTTTAAAGCATCAATATTTAAGTTCAAATTATTGGTGATATTTATATTTACAGTTCCAGCTCCACAAGCACCTAAATTGGTATCAGCATATCTTCTTACAGTTAAGCTTACAGAGGTGTCTTTAGTTGATGATATATTGATACTAGGAGTAGTTTCTCCAGTTGACCAATCATAAAAGAATTTTTGTTCTTCAATTTCTAAGATTCCATAAATACCATTATAACAAGCATCCACAGAATTTGTATCTTTATCTTCAAAGCTTTTCCATTTTCCTGAAGAAATACAATTGTTTCCAAACATATAAACATTGTCTCTTGGTGTGCTTAATGGCTCATTGATATCCCAATTACTGTATAACAGAGTATCACAGTTCATCCAATTATGATAACCATCTGAATTTCTGAATAAGCCTAACCATGAATTTTGAGAGATACTATTTTCGATAAAATCCTGCTCATTTATATCATTGATACAAGCAAGGTGGCCGCCATTTAGTAGAGCACTTATAGCAGCTGTACTCCAATCGCTGCTTACATCCGCTTGGTAATAATAATGACCCCTGTATTCACCTAAATATGTATAACCGATAATTGATTGACCTGCTGAGTAATTGGTTATTGCAGGTGCACCAAATGGGTTACAATAGGTTTCTCTGAATGGAACAAGTTCAACATTTGCACCAGGGCAAATATTGGTATCATTAACTTCAAATGTAAATCCAGCTTTTTCATGGTATATACTGTCTACGCCAAAACATGATCCTAGTGCAATCTCAACTGCCCCATAATGCCATCCTGGATTATATAAATCGGCTTGTTGAGTATTAACACCTGTGCTCCACACATAAGAATTAAATCCACTTGGCAATATCGCTGTGCTTGAATAAGCCTTGCAGTTATAAATAGTGTCTTCTAAGAATAAATCCATTGGTATTTGACCTGTATATGTACTTACTTTTACAGTATCAATGCAGAAATCATTACCAATTGGAACTTTTAACCAATAGAAATTATCACCTAAGGCTGGAATAACTGTAATGTTTTGAGCACTGTCTCCATTAGACCAGATTAATTTTGAAGCTTTTCTAAGTTCAATTTGGATATTATCTACCGACCAACTCTCATCACATATATTTTGATTGCCAGGTAAATCATTTAAACCTCCAACCCATGATAAATCAAGTTTACCACTTGTATGAGCAAAAGTTTTTGTTATTGTATATTTAGTTGTTTTTGAAGTATTGGTACAACGTCTTGTTAAGTTGTTTTTTGAAGCATCATTTTCAGCAGGATATAAACCTGGTATTCCTGAGTTTGAATAGGTTTGCTGGCAACTTGGTGTATTTGAAAAACTTGATTCCATGGCAATTTTACTGCCGCCATAAAATTTAAATATGTCTTTTCCTCCTGATGAACATTCTC
>JAIYDG010000421.1 GCA_027487625.1 Bacteroidota bacterium | reverse complement strand
CGTTACTCGATCCTGTCTATTTTTTACCTTGGAGGGATGATGTTTCATCCTGGGGAACAGATGACGTCAATTGGAAAGCCCTGTTTTTTTAATGTACATTTATTTTAAAAAAGCGCGCGCGGATTTACACATTATACACGAAATTGTTATAATTTAAATTTTGCATTCTTCGCTGGCTTCTGCCGCCGCTGAAATGGTGGCAGTGGCTAGCGACGAAGTGTCGGAAATATTTTGAAGAAGTAATTTTGCGAATATGCCGCAGGGGCCAAAGAGAAATTGGGGAATGTTGGATACTTGGGTCAAAGTTACAGCGCAAATTGTTAGGCAAGTTAGGACGCAAATTATTAGAGAATTCATTTGCACAAAAAATAGTCTTCTTCTGCTCATGGTGCCTGCGGTCTGAGGATCGATTCTGGCTCTGTTCAAACTTTCCATCGCGAGGTTTGTCAGCTCCTGCCCGGCAGTTGCAGTAACGTTTGAGCCCATTCTTCAAGACTGGAAAAAAAAATGCTCTTTTAATTGATTGTCGAAAATTCCCAAATCCATTCGTATTGGGTGCTTCCAGACCGGCAAGTCGCCTTGCCGTTGGGATGAACCGACAAGCAAACAACTTGTTGCTTGGCTGGGGAATTTGCGTTGTTGGCAAATTCGTGCTGAATCGTCAGCAGTTCGACCTTGTCGGACATGTAGTCTTTTACGTCCAAGACAAACGCCTGAACCAAACTGTAAACGTCCTTTTCCCGGGGAAATATTTGACCAAAAGACAAGTTGTGCTTGCGATTGCTCTTTCCCTCGTTGTAAAAAATCTTTTTGGTAATTTCGCTGTCGGTTCCGCGAATTCCAAAATTTTCGAAGCGCTCGGTAATGAGGTGCTGCTCTCCGGCAAATCCGATCGAAATGGAAGTTACGTTTTCCGGAAAACGGGTAAATCCGGAGAGCGGTTTGTTTGTGCTTTTCATAGGAAAAGTGGCCCAATCCGGAATGTAGAGAATGTAGATGATCCTTGCAAATTCGGAAATTTGAAAAACCGTTTGGGTCGAAGATTGTCCCGCCTCCAGAGACTGGTGTTGTCCTCTTATGATGTCGTAGTTGTAGGTTCCCAGTCCGCCGGCCAAATACTGTTTCATAGCTTTGATGTGCTCCGGAGCCTTCAATTCGACAGCTTCGTATTCCAAAATGACCTGCTGAAACGTCAGGGTGATGTCGGTGTTGGGAGCCGTGACAGAGGTTCGAGTGGTAGAAAAGTACTCGTCCAAGCTCAATTGGTGGTGAAAGAGAGCTTCTGTTTTGCTTCGATAAACGTGAACCCTGATTTCCACGCAAGTATCGGGAGGAAAGTACAAATTTTGTTCGCGAGTCTTGTCGATGGATTCGCTGGTGGCATTCTTTCGGCTGAACGGAAAAATCCCGTCAAGATACACCGGAATTCTGGCACCCTGACTGCTGAGAGGATCGTAATAGTCAAAAGCCGAGACAGCCTTCTTCATTGTTGAGGATAGCGAGGATCGGGTGCTGGTGGAGGCGACGTCTGTGTTCAGGGCCAAGAAATTTTTAGCCTGGTGGTTAAATATTCTGGCCGCCCTGACGTATTGCAGCAGAAGGTTTCCGACGTACGAGTTTGTCGGGACGGGGACATTGTTGATGGTGACGTCAACTCTGTGAATGAAGCTTGTTCCCATGACCGAAGGATCGAGGTACATGAAGGGAAGCCCAGCCCCCGCTTGTAGAGCGTGCTTCGCTGCTTTTTTTTCCGGGTCGATACTGCTTGCATCTTTGGCCGGATTGTTGTACGATCCGTAGATCAAGAGAGAGATGGAGTCAGGGCTAAATCTAATCCACTCATTTTTGTTTGAGCGGATCACAAAGTGCCAGTAAGATTCGGTGTTGATGTCCGGGGTGTGATACGGACCGGACGTTTTGACCTGACTTTTTTTTAAACCGACGTCTCGGTTTTTTAAGAAATCGGGTCTTCCGGCAAGATTGAATCCGGGAAGGGGAGGAGTTGCGTTGTCTCCGCCAGTCTCTGGAGCTGCAACAAACGATCCCTCAATTTTTTTCTTAATCGTTTCTACACTTTTCAGTTTCTTTCTTTTTTTGGCCGGCTTTTCGGCCGAGCTCACTTTTGTACTCATGTTTTGCGCCAGCAAGAATTACTTGTCCAAAATTTTGTGAAGTCTCTTCTGCAGTCCGGATAGAGACTTGTTGACAGAGGCCAGCTGTTTCTTTTGTGCGGGAGTGTAGCCGGCCTTTTTTGATCCTCGCTTGTGAGACTTTGACGATGACGACGGTTTTCTAGAAGTCTTACTCTTCCCCGATCTCTTTTTCATTTTGTCATCGTAATCTTCCTCCTCGCTGGACTCGGTGCCAGGTCTTTCTTCTTCGTCGTCGTCCTCCTCAGTTTTGTCCCGATCGCTGGACGAAGATTCCGAAATTTTTTTAGCCTTTTTTTTAGATTTTCGTTCGCCCTGCTGCTGAGAGGTTTCTTGCTGCGGCGCGGACCTTTTTGAAAGCGCTTTTGCTACGGCTCTTTCAATTTTACTTTCCAGCTCGGCTTCCTCCGCTTCAGGCATGAAGTCTTGATAGATGGGAAATGTCTCTTCTTTCTTTGTTACCTTATTTTTTTCGACGACTTTTGATTTGTTATCGTCCTCCTCTTCCTCCTCGTCGTATGTCTCGTTTTCGTCGTCGTACTCGTTGTTGTCGTCGTCTTCGTCGTCTGTTGAGATGTTGTCGTTGCCGGTTTTTGATGTTCCTGCTTGCTGACTCGTGTGGTCGTAGCTTAGCTTCAACACTGCGAAGAAGGAAAAAAGCGTTAATTGAGGTAGGCGTATTGCAGATCTAATTTAATCCACATTGACTTTGTTCCCGTATTTTGAAATGTGTTGAAGGCATTGTCGATAATTTCGAGAGAGAGCGAGCTCAAATTTGGACCAAACTTTAGCACGCAATCGTTGGACAGAACGTTGGGGTGTCTGCTTTTACGAAGCACTCCCAAAACAGAGCAAGTACCTTTGCTGGCTAAATAATCAAAAGGTTCTCCCTCTCTAATAACCAAAGTACAATTTTCGGGAAAAGAATTTGGATCTGTGCAGATGTGAACTTTGGGTGCGTTGGCAACGGGGTAATTTAGGGGAGGTCGGCGAGCCGGATTTTTGATGACCACTGTTTCGGTAGCGGGCTGAGAAATTTCAGGCGCAACTTCTTCTCTTTCTTCTTCTTCGACTTGTTCGACAACAGGGGGAGCCGGCGGTTGATTTGAAGACGTCGCTCGGTCAGTCAAAGTCTCTTCACTTTGTCGCGTTTCAGTTTGGCCGGAACTGGTTTCTTGGTCGACAGCGGTCGGCTCAGAAGAAGAAGCAGCAGAGCCGTCGCCTTCAGAGGTTACGGGAACATTGCCAGGTTCGGTTTCCGAAGAAGAAGAGTCAGTTGGGACGTGGTCGCCTGCTGCCGGCTGAGCTGAGGCCTGTTGCAAGTCTGCGAGATACTTTTGATATCGACTTTGCCATTCCCCCACAATCGAGTTGGAGCTATCTTGATTTAAAAAATAATTTTTTAGGCTAGCCACAATTTGCTCGCATCTCGTCGACTCTTCCGCGACGGGTTCCGTCGCAGGAGGCAAAATTTTTAGCTCCAATTTTTTTAGGGACCACGAAATGTTTCGGTCGTTTGTTCCAACCAGCTCGTGCATTTGGGACCCCATTTCAATGGTGAGCCCAAAATTGTCCTCCGAATCGGAGCCGCTCTTTAGGTTTTCTGCCTTGTCGAGCGAAATGACGTTGTCCGTGACGCGGGTGGCCTGCAAACTGTCGGTGGGCAGCGCCAAGATCTCTGCCGTTCCTTCTAGTCTCAGCTGAAAGAGCATCAGGCTGGCGGCGACATTTTTTTCGCAAAAAGAGTCTAGAGTGAGCACCGAAGAAAAATTGGGCTCCAGTCTTTGAAAATTTATAGTGTACTTGTTTTCGGCCGCGTATTTGCCCAGGTGAAAGGCAAAATTTAAATTGCTGTTGACAGCTTTGCCCGCCAAAAGTATCGCGGTCTGAGTTCGACTGACATTTTCCAAGTACCAAACGTCCCGATTTTCAACTTGCTTGAGCATCGGCGACTCGAATCCGAGCAGTCCAAAGAAGGACTGCTTGTTGCACAAAAGTCGGGTGAGGGGCGGCAAAGATATTTGAATTTTTTTTTTGCTCACTTCATTCGAGTCCGTCACCTCGTAGCGCGGCGAGTGCTTTAGCAGCTGTTGAAAGTGATCCATGACCGCCTGACTGTGACTGCCGTTGAGCACTTGCTCGACAACGTTTTTCGGACTTTTTGTTTTGAAATCGAAAATTTCAAAGTCAAATATTATTTTTCTAAATCCGGCAAAGTACCGAAGTTGCATGGGAAGAAGCTGCTCCGAACCTCTCTTTTCTCTCGGACTATCGTCGGTCTCGCTGTCGTCTTGAATTTCTCTCCTCGATCTCTTGAGAACGGTTATAGTTTCTTGGTAGCGGTTCGGATCTATCGGATACGCAGCGGTCACCGGCGAAGGAAAGTGGTCGTGATCGAGTTGAGAGCAGAAGGTAATGTTGAGCAGGGTCAAGACAATGGCTCTCTTTTCAGAAAAAAGGGCTCCGGCGTCAAAGTCGATGGTTGCGTGCGTTTCTCCCGGCTCGAGTCGACCCGTCAGTTGGAGATGCATTTCTATTGTTGTTGCTGCTCTTGGTCTGAAACGAGAGACGGCGGCGCATTTTTTAACTCGTTGGCGTAAAAGTGAAGGGAGGGTCCCATCTCTAGGAGACTGTAAACCGGAACGAGAGACTTAAAATTTTTGGTCGTTCTCAATTGTCTAGCTCCGACGGTAAACACTCGCTGACCAAAACTTCCTCTCAAACTGGCTCGACTAAAGACTCGCATTTTTTCGTCGGCGTCAACCCAGTTGGCAACTCTGGCCAATAGCACTCGCTGTCCCAAGTCGAACTTGAAAATTTTTTTATTCCAAGATTCTTGGACAAAGGGACCTGCCTTGCTAGAATTAAAGAGCAGTTCCGGTTCTTTTGTTTTCAAAAGCTGACTCAAAAATTGCGAAAAATTTGCTTGGTTGACGCCCTGTCGTCGAAAGGAGGTTCCCTCTATCTTGCTTTTGTTGTACTCGCTACATATTTCTTTCAAAAAGTCCACCCACGTTTTTCCCCCCTTTCGCCTGAGTGCCTGACTTAACTTAGTCTTGAGAAATCGAACGTAGCGTTCGGCCAGATAGGCCTTGTGTCCCTTTCGCAAAAAATCCCACTTTATATTGTAATCTTCCTGAATTTTTTTTCTAAATTTTGAACTCTTGGCCACCGAATCGCGATCGGAAAGAATGACGCGAACGTTTCTCGTATTTTCCACAAACGCGGAAATGGCCTTGAGCCACTGCTTGGTTCCCTTTCCCGTGCTCGGAACGGCAAATAGTTTGTTGGTAAAATTTTCAACGGCAACCAAAAATCCCGTACAACCTTTATTCGACATGAACCAATTTTTGTGAAACTCTGCATAGTCAATTTGAAAGACGCCGGGACGCATGACCGTCGCCGACTGAAAGTGCTTGCTTTTTCGTGCGGTAGAAAAGTGCGCGACAATAGGGTGCGTTTTTAAAAAATTATAAATTTTCTTCTTGTCAACTCCGTCGTATTTTTTCAGGCGAGCGTAGTCGAGAAGCTGCTGAGCAGTCAGGGCGACTCCCCTTTTTTCAAGAGTTTTTTCAAAGTAGGCCTTGACCTTCTCCATCGTCGACGTCGTCGTCGTCTGCAACATAAGAGATGGGAAACGTGTGAATACCGTCGCTGTGAACGTGCCGCTTTAGATTGAAGGGAGCCGCCAGACTCTTGCATTCGTGCGCAATGAGCATTTCTCCTGTCCGAGACGGTCTCAAGCAAGACCGATGGACTACCACGGTCTCGACGGATTCCTTGTCGAAAACTGCATTGGGAATGACCTGGGCAATGTTTCTGTTGACGCCCTTGCAGCGAGTGTAGCAACTCTTGTTTTTTTGCTCCTCCTGAAATTGGCTGGTGGTAAAAAGTCGGTATATTTTAAGGGCCTTGAACAGTCCCACCTTAAAGGTTCCCTCCAATTTTAGCTTTCCGTGACAGCTGGTTTCTCCAGTTTCGTCGGCAATGATGTTTCCCTCGATCCACTTTTCTCTTTTTTCCGGCAGCAGATTGTCCTCCAAAGAAGGATGGGTGAAGCTGAAGATGCAGCTGTCGGTGTCCATGTAGCACAGCTGTGCCAGACGAGGATCCAAGCACTCGAGAAGAAAATTAACGTGACCGAGAATGATGGTCTTTGAGTTGCTGAGGATGGCCACGGCCTTGGCAATGCAGTTTCGAATTTTTTTAGTCACGCCGCTGCTGACCATGGAATAGAGAAAAGAGTAACGGTAGTGCGATTTTTTTCTCCACTCGCTGGTGGTGGCAATTTTTCTCTTCTTCCTCAAAGTCGAAGCCGTCGTCGAGGTGGCCACTCCTCTCTTGTTGCACGAATAAGTGTGATCGTGAACAATGTCGACAGCGTCCCCCTCGTCGTCCTCTTCTCGCTCTGCAACCAGCATTTCGGAAACGTCGCCAAAAGTTTCGACGGGTCTCTCATCGTCGTCTTCGCTGTCCGAGTCGTACTCGGATTCGCTCATTCCCCTGTCCAACTCTTCTCCGTGCTGATCGTAACCGTCTTCGTCGTTGTCCTCGTCGTCGTCGTCGTCTTCGTCGTCCTCAAAGGGAGCAACGGCAGCGGCGTCGTCAAAAAATGAGGCCGCGAGGGTGGTTGGTCGAGTGCAGAGCTCCTGAGCGGGTCTCTTTTTTTTCTTCCCCTTCACTTTCATCCTCACCACGCCAATGAGGCTAATGTGCTTGAGAGAAAGGTGGGCAAATTTTGTGGTCCGGTGCCGAACCAAATTTTCTCCAGTCACCAGCTTGGTGTCGTCATAGTCGCACGCCTGGATGCACTGAAAGCTGCAAAAAAAGCAAAGAAAAATAAAAAACAGTGAAGGCTTGTTTACCACAATCAACAAAAAAAGTTTTTTTTAAAAAATTGTTGGCCTACCCGTAATCGCTGTTGACAATGAGCTTGACGGCCTCCGCCGCAGCGACGTTGCCCTCCTTCTTGAGCCGGTGCCGCAGCTGAAGCAGCGACTCGATAAACGTGCGCGGTTGCGATCCAAATTTGTACCAGAGAAAGTGGGTGATTTCAAAGTCGACAAAGCCCCGGTGCTCAATGAGCCAGCAAAGGTAGGCCGAAGAGATGGTCTCCTCGGCGTGGAAGGTGGTCGAGTTGAGAGTGCGCGGAGGCTGCTTGGCCAAAAAAGCCTCGACCCCTTCCTCGTCGAGTCCGTAGTACTCGGCAATCTGGGACTTGGTGTAGTCGGAGATCTGTCGAGTGGAGGGGGCGTAATTTTGCACGCAGCACCCAAAGTGCTTTTGGGCCTTTCCGCTTTTTCTCTTTGACTCGCGACCTCCGCGAATCGTCACAAACCCCTGAATCTTTCCGGCGACAATGTCGCGAACGAGAACGGACTTTTTCAAAAACTGTTGCTGCCTCGGAGGCGGCTCGTAAAATTCGTCGGCCCGCTCTGCCGCCAGCAGCTCGGTGATGTTGCGATAAGTAACACCTCCGTCGTCGTCGTCGAGAGAGGGAAGAGGGGTGTCGTGAAACCAGTCGCAGGTGTACGACACGTGATAGCTGAAAGACACCTGAGAGGGTCTGACGGCCGTCATGGCTTCCGCGTAGGCTCGACGAAAGGCATCCATGGTTTCCGTTTCCTCGTTGAGGTCAAACGAGAGGTACATGTTTTTGGTGGAGCGACAGCCTTCCCGGTGACCGACATAGTGCCAGTGGTCTCCGTGGTAGTTGTGAAAGTGGAGCCGAGTCCGAGGAACGGTTTCGGGATCTTCGTCGGGTCGGCGTCTGAAAGAGAGGGTCAGATCTGCCCTCTGAACGTTGGTGTAACCAAAGACGGCTTGCCCTGGACCGGCGTGAATGCCCGACAGGATGCGATCGGGTCTGCGATCGGATTGCAGTCCGGTAAATTTCGAATGACCGCCGAGCGCCAAGTACTGCACGACGACGGCCTCCTCTCGCTCCGTGACGTTGAGAGAGCGGGTCTCGCGACGCAGCGATCCCGGATCCTGACTCTGAACGTAGAGCGATCCCGTTCCGAAGGGAATGTCGGTCAGCTCTGCAACCAAGAAGAACAACAACACGTTCATTTCGTCGGCACTGGCAACTCCCCACATGGCGTTTGAAAGGGGAGGTAGGGGGAGGGAGGGGGAGGGG
>JAIYDG010000230.1 GCA_027487625.1 Bacteroidota bacterium | reverse complement strand
ATAAAAATGAATATATCCTGCTCTTTTTGTCTTATGATTTAAAGAACGAAATTGAACATTTACATTCTGCACACCTTGACCCTATTGGATTTCCTGACTTGACCGCAATTGTACCAGAAGATTTTATACGAATAAAAACGAATGGAGAAATTAGTTATTCAAGCTTCGATTTTTGGGATAAAATAAATCAAACAGAAATAGAAATTCTAATTGAAAATCCAAGTATTCAAGTCCAAGCAAAAGTTAGTAAAGAAGATTATATTCATACTGTTAAACAAATTAGAAATCATATTATAGATGGTGATGTTTATGAGTTGAATTATTGCACTGAATTCTATGCTAAAAACGTAGAAATAAATCCTTATAAAACCTATCAAGATTTAAACAAATTATCTCCTACTCCATTTTCTGTGTTTGCTCATCTAAATGGACTTTATATGATGGGAGCAAGTCCAGAAAGATTTATCAAAAAAGAAGACCAATTCATTTATTCTCAGCCTATCAAAGGCACATCAAAAAGGAGTGAAAATTCTGAAATTGATGAAATAAATAAACAGTTTTTATTGAACTCAGAAAAAGAAAAAGCTGAAAATTTAATGATTGTTGATTTAGTCAGAAATGATTTAGCTAAGAGTGCAAAAACCGGCTCTGTAAAAGTGAATGAATTGTATGGAATTTATAGTTTCAAACAAGTTCATCAAATGATATCAACGGTGAGTGCGGAACTTAAAGACGATATTCATACCTCACAAATCATAAAAAATGCATTTCCAATGGGAAGTATGACTGGCGCTCCAAAAGTAAAAGCAATGGTTCTAATCGACCAATATGAACAAACAAAAAGAGGCTTATATTCTGGTGCAATTGGATACATAGAACCCAATGGAAACTTCGACCTCAATGTAGTCATTAGAAGTTTACAATACAATTCAGAAAAAAAGTATCTTAATTTTGAAGTAGGCTCTGCTATTACATTTGATTCTAATCCAGAAGAAGAATATGAAGAATGTTTATTAAAAGCAGAAGCTATGATTAAAGTATTGGAAGGGAATAATTAGAGACTTTAAATTTAATTGAAAAGGGTTTAACTCATCAAGAGTTCTGGTTCAAATACATCTAAATTTTGGTACAATTCTTCTACCAAAGACTTATCCATTAAACACTCATACCAGATAAGGGTTTCAATTCTTTCTTGTAAAATACCTGTTGGATAAATTTCAGCCCTTACTTTCATTAACTTTTGCAAACGTTCATTGTGTTTTGATAATCGCTTTGCTTTGTATTCTTTATTTAAAGCTTTTAATTCTGCTTTATCTTTAAGTTTTTCAGCCAATATACTTGCTTGTAACTCATCATTAACTTTAGAACTTAATTCATATAATTCCTGCCATGTATTTAAAATCAGGTTAATTTGATTTTCAATAGAAGACTCCCCTATTGTATCAAAATATTTTGCAGATAAATCATTTGTTTTTAGAAGCGCATCTTTGGCATTTAAACCAAATCTGTTCATTCTGTTTTCCAATCCTGGAGGTAAAAACAAATGCATCATTCTTAAAACAACGGCAGGAAATGCTAGTTTGTTGGTATCGAAAATCGATTTTAATTGAAGCCAATATGCAACTTCAGCAGGACCTCCAATATATGCTAAATTAGGAAGTAAGGTTTCTTGGTATAATGGGCGAAGATTTACATTTGGACTAAATCTTTCAGGATGTTTTTCGATTAATTCTTCAATTTCATTCTGAGTAAATGATTGTGATGAATCGGCTAAATTGAAACCTTTCTGAGTTTTCTTAATTAAAATTCTTTTTCCAGAATCAGTAAAATAAAAGAAGTTAACTTCTCTGGCTCCAATTTGAAGAGAATACTTATCTGATAAAATCCTATCAGAAACCAGCTGTGCTTTGAAAGAATTTTGCTCTATGATATCAGAAATCATTAAAGACTTAATTTCTGCTTTAAACAATTCATTTGATGGTTCAATGATTACCAATCCCCAATCTTGGAATACTTGATGAAAGTACCTTAATGTAGCTTTTGAAAGTGAAAATCCATCTTGATAAGAATCTCTTATAATTTTTAGATGTTTTGTCTTTTGTGCTGAATTTGGAAGAATTTGTTCTAATTCCGCAATAAGGTTTTCAAATCCATTTAAAACTAAATTTCCAACTGGTTCTGCATCATGAATTGTATTCCAAACTAAGGTTTCACCATTTACATAAGTATTCTTTATTTCCTCATAATCATGATCTTCTGAAGCCAACCAGAAAATCGGAATAATTCTTTTTTTAGAATACGCTTTATTTAATTCCGCAGCTAATTTTAAAGTACTTAGAATTTTATAGGTAGTAAAAAGTGGTCCACCAAATAATACCAATTGATGCCCTGTTGTTACAGTAAAAGTATTTTCATTGCCTAAATCAAGAATATGCTTTTTTACTAGAGAATTTTCTTTTAGTTCAATACCAGCATTAGCGTATTGATTGAGTAATTCATCAACCAATAAGTTTCTTCTTTCTACAGGAAAATTTGATTTAGCATTTATGAGTTTTTCATAATTACCTAATTCATGAGAATAAGAAAAAAAATCCTTTAAAAAGGCATCTTGGTTTAAGTAATCCAAAGCTAATGGATTAATTAAAGGAGTTTCGTTTAAATTTACTCTTTCAAGCATTTTATTGGATTGATCCGTATAAATCAAAATCTTCGGCACTATCGATTTTTACCTGAGCAAAATCGCCTACTCTGGCATATTGTTTATCAGCTTTAACTAAAACTTCATTGTCTACTTCCGGACTATCAGCTTCGGTTCTACCAATAAAATAATCACCTTCTTTTCTATCAAATAAAACTTTAAAAGTTTTACCTACTTTTTCTTTATTAATTTCAGAAGAAATTCCTTGTTGAATTTCCATGATAATTGCAGCTCTCTCCTCTTTTACTTCCTGAGGAACATCGTCTGCCATTGCACCTGAATGAGTTCCATCTTCATGGCTATAAGTAAATACGCCTAATCTATCGAATCTATTGTCTTCAACAAACCTGCATAAATCATTAAAATCTTGCTCAGTTTCACCAGGATGACCCACAATTAATGTAGTTCTTAAAGCTATTCCTGGTACTTTTTCACGTATAGTAGTAACTAAATCTCTTGTTCTTTTTTCTGTGATTCCTCTTCTCATAATTTTGAGCATAGAATCACTTACATGTTGTAAAGGAATATCGATGTATTTGCAAATATTTTCTCTTTCACGAATGACATCTAAAGCTTCTAAAGGAAATTGAGATGGATAAGCATAATGCAAGCGAATCCAATCAGCACCTGGAACATCAGAAATCCTTCTTAATAATTCAGGAAGTTTTCTATCGCCATATAAATCCAAACCATAAAAGGTACTATCCTGTGCTATGATTAACAATTCTTTGGTTCCATTTTTCACTAAACCTCTAACTTCAGCTTCAATTTGCTCAAAAGGTTTAGAAAGGTGTTTACCTCTCATAATTGGAATAGCACAAAATGAGCATGGCCTATCGCAACCTTCTGAAATTTTTAAATAAGCATAATGAGAAGGCGTTGTTAATAAACGTTCTCCAATAAGTTCATGTTTATAATCTGCACCAATTGTTTTTAATAATTGAGGCAAATGAGTTGTACCAAAATATTGGTCAACTTCTGGAATTTCCTTTTCTAAATCTGGTTTATAACGCTGAGAAAGACAACCGGTAACATATAATTTATCAATTTCACCGGCTTGTTTTGCTTCGGCCCAACGAATAATTGTATTGATACTTTCTTCCTTTGCATTATCAATAAATCCACAAGTATTAATAACAACAATATTTGCATCATCATCCTGAGATTCATGTTCAACATCAAAACTATTTGCTTTTAGTTGACTGTATAAAACCTCACTATCTACAATGTTTTTAGAACATCCTAAAGTGATAATATTAACCTTGTCTTTCTTTAATGTTTTAGTTTTCAAAATGAATACGTTTTAGACTTAACCTTTAAAAAGAGAATCAACAAACTCTACCTTATCAAATAATTGAAGGTCTTCAATACCTTCACCCACACCAATATATTTTACTGGAATTTTAAATTGATCAGCAACTCCAATAACCACACCACCTTTTGCAGTTCCATCTAATTTTGTTAAAGCCAATGCATTTACTTCAGTAGCAGCTGTAAATTGTTTAGCTTGTTCAAAAGCATTCTGACCAGTACTTGCATCTAAAACCAAAAGAATTTCGTGCGGAGCATCTACATGAACTTTCGACATAACCCTTTTGATTTTGCCTAATTCATTCATCAAACCAATTTTATTATGCAAACGTCCTGCAGTATCAATAATAGCAACATCGGCATTGTTTTCTATCGCGTATTTTACAGTATCAAAAGCAACTGAAGCGGGGTCGGTATTCATGCCATGAGCAATTACATGTACATCATTTCTGCTTCCCCAAATTTTTAATTGTTCAACGGCAGCAGCTCTAAAAGTATCACCAGCACCTAAAACAACTTTTTTTCCAGCCTTTTTATATTGATTAGCCATTTTGCCAATAGTAGTAGTTTTACCAACACCATTTACACCAACAACCATTACAACATAAGGTTTATGACCCTTTAAGTCTTCGAAATTTGTTGGGATTTCAGTTTTATTTTCAGCCAATAATTTGCCCACTTCATCTTTGAGCAGGGCATTTAATTCTGACGTTCCGACGTATTTATCGTTCGCAACTCGTTTTTGAAGTCGTTCAATAATTTTGAGAGTGGTTTCAATACCCACATCACTACTTACCAGAATTTCTTCCAGTTCATCTAAAAAACCATCATCAACAGAGCTTTTTCCAACTAAAGCTTTGCTAATTTTGTCAAACAAACTTGTTTTGGTTTTTTCTAAACCCTGATCAAGTTTTTCTTTTTTCTCTTTGCTGAAAAAACTGAATATTCCCATATTGATGCTGCTAAAATAAAAAAAGCATTCCGATAAACAGAATGCTTTTCAATAAATACGGTGCATAAAATTATTTCTTGAAGTAAGTTTTCACTTCTTCGTTTGAAACGATTTCAGATTTGAAAGTGTAAGAACCTTTTTCGGTTTTTACAGCTCTGTATACTTTTGCGTAATCTTTACCTGCTGAGGTTTTTAGAGTTGCAACTACTTTTTTAGCCATGACTTACTTATTTAATTTCTTTGTGAACAGTTACTTTTTTCATGATCGGGTTGTACTTTTTCAACTCGATACGTTCGGTAGTATTCTTACGATTTTTAGTCGTGATATACCTTGATGTTCCAGCTAAACCACTTGTTTTATGCTCGGTACATTCTAAAATTACTTGGATACGATTACCTTTCTTAGCCATTTTCTTTACTCCTATTAGATTTGTCCGTTACGGATATAATCATTTAAAACGGCACTAATGCCCTTCTTGTTAATTGTTTTAATCGCTTTGGTCGAAACTTTCATTACGATCCAGCGATTCTCCTCAGGAATGAAAAATTTCTTTTCCTGTAAATTTGGGTAAAAACGTCTTTTTGTCTTTCTATTTGAGTGAGACACGTTATTACCAACCATCGGACGCTTACCTGTTAAATCACAAACTCTCATGACGTATTATTCTTGAAAAAAGGACTGCAAATATCTGGGAAATAAATTAAAATGCAAAAAAATGTTTAAGAAAAATCTTTTCCAAGCTAAAATCCAGCTAAATGGACAAGTTGTAGATTGATTTATTCTTCATTTTCTCTTGCGGAGTGCAAAAATAGTTAATTTCGAACCAAAATCAGCATAAAAATGAATTACGAATTTATTTTAGTTACTCCGGAAGCAAAAAAACACATCGCTTTAATTCAATTAAACCGACCTAAAGAACTGAATGCCTTAAACCTTCAGCTCATGCTTGAGTTAAAAGATGCCCTTCAAAATTTAGATAAAAATGATGAAGTTCGTTGTATAATTATTACCGGAAACCAACAAGCTTTTGCTGCAGGGGCCGATATTAAACAAATGGAATCGAGAACTCCAGTTGATTTAATTAAGATTGATCAATTCGAAACCTGGGACCAAATAAGAAAAACTTCCAAGCCAATAATTGCTGCCGTTTGTGGCTTTGCATTGGGTGGTGGATGCGAATTGGCTATGACTTGCGATATGATTGTTGCTGGTGAAAGCGCTAAATTTGGTCAGCCTGAAATTAAAATTGGAATTATGCCAGGTGCAGGTGGAACGCAACGTCTTACAAGAGCTGTTGGAAAAGCTTTAGCAATGGAAATGGTTTTAACTGGAAAATTTATTTCTGCTGAAGAAGCACAAAAAGCCGGTCTTATTAATAGAGTTGTTCCTGATGAGGTTTATTTGGATGAAGCTTTAAAATTAGCCTCAGAAGTTGCAACTATGAGTCCGATTGCTTTGCGCCTTGCAAAAGAAAGTGTTTTAAAATCATTTGAAACTGGTCTACAAGAAGGTTTATATTTTGAAAGAAAAAACTTCTATTTAACTTTTTCTTCTGAAGATCAAAAAGAAGGAATGAATGCTTTTGTTGAAAAAAGAAGGGCAAACTTTTCTGGTAAATAAAAGCTTGTTGAATGAATCCAAAAAATCTTTCCATTTTAGATTTCAATTACAATTTACCAGAAGAGAAAATTGCCTTATATCCTCTTGAGGAAAGAAGTCTTAGTAAATTACTCGTATATAAAAACGGAGAAATTCAGCATCAACAATTTAAAAATATCGGTGATTTTCTTCCTGAAAAATCGTGTCTGGTATTTAATAATACCAAAGTTATTCATGCGAGGTTATTTTTTAGAAAAGTAAGTGGAGCACTGATTGAGGTATTTTGCCTCGACCCTTATAAACCTTCTAATTATGAAGAATCTTTTGCAAGTCAAACAAGCAATCAGTGGGTTTGTATGATTGGCAATGCAAAAAAATGGAAAGAAGGAAAACTCACTCGTAAAATTGAAATCAATGGATTAGAAATTGATTTTAACTGTGAAATTAAAGACAAAATCGACGGAAAATTTATCATTGAGTTTTCTTGGAACGATACTTCTATTAGCTTTTCTGAGATTTTAGACATTGCTGGAATTTTGCCAATTCCACCTTACTTAAACAGAGAAACGGAAGCATCTGATGAAGAAAGATACCAGACTATTTATGCAAAAAATATGGGATCGGTAGCTGCTCCAACAGCAGGACTACATTTTTCAGATGAAATTATTCAGCAATTAATTTCAAATCAACATAAAAAAATAGAACTCACTTTACATGTAGGAGCAGGAACTTTTAAACCTGTTTCTGCAAACAAAATGGAAGAGCACTTGATGCACAGGGAAACTGTAATTTTTAGTTTAGAAAATATAAAACAGATTCTTGAACAATTAAAAAATCAAAATCCAATTATTCCTGTTGGAACTACCAGTTGCAGAAGTCTTGAAAGTTTGTTCTGGCATGCCCTGAAAGTAAAAAATGCTCAGGCAAATTGCCACGAACTTCTAGTAAAACAATGGGATCCTTATGAACTGGAATGTAATTATAGTCAACAAGAGGTTTTGGAATTTTTGATTTTAGAGTTAGAATCAAATAATTTTAAAGAACTAAGTGGCACAACTGAACTAATGATTGCACCTGGTTATCAATTCAAAATTATAAAAGGACTTATTACCAATTTTCATCAGCCACAAAGCACATTATTACTATTAGTATCTGCATTGGTAGGTTCAAACTGGAAAAACATTTACGAAACGGCATTAAAAGAAAACTATCGCTTTTTAAGTTATGGTGATAGTAGTTTGTTGCTTCCTTCTTAGTTGAATTAAAAAAATGTTCTTCTAAGCTTTAGATTTTCGTGAAGAGGAAAAATCCAAACTAAAAATCCCACTTCATTTGTTAATTAAAAAAGATAGCTTCAAATTCAGTGCACTTTTATTCAATAAAGTTGAGCTTAAAAATGAAACTTATTCTAATTTGTGTGCAACTCAAATCTGATAATCAAGCATCACCATAAAAACACTTAGCTTTTCCACAGCTTATCAAGATTTTTTTTCAAAATGTGCATCACTTAATAAAATAAAAAGAGCCGATTCCTTTCGTATCTTTAACCCCCCAAAGAGAAAAAATGGAAGAGAATTATAAATCGGATTCGAAGAAGAAAAAAACCTTAATCAGACAAAGTACATTACCTGATGGAGCAAAGCTACCACCACAGGCAATAGACCTTGAGGAGGCTGTTTTAGGAGCATTAATGCTTGAAAAACATGCAATTACTGTTGTTGCTGAGGTTTTATCTCCTAAGAGTTTTTATAAAGACTCTCATTCCATGATTTATGAAGCAATTGTTGTACTTTTTGGAAAAGCTGAACCCATTGATATCTTAACAGTAACATCTGAACTTAGAAAAAAAGGTCAGTTAGATATAGTTGGAGGAGCTTATTATATAACAATGTTAACAAACAGAGTTACATCTGCTGCTAATATTGAATATCACGCAAGAATTATTGCTGAAAAATTTCTTCAAAGAGAACTGATACGAATTTCAGGTGAAATTCAAACAGAAGCATTTGAAGACAGTGCCGATGCTTTTAACATGCTTGATTCGGCAGAAAAAAAATTATTTGATCTTTCTCAGGGTAATATCAAACGTGCTTATTTAAGCATGAATGCTGTTGTAAAACAAACCTTAAAAGATATTGAAGACATGAAGTTAAAAACCGGTAAATACACCGGAATTCCTTCAGGTTTTACAAAATTAGATAGAATAACAGCAGGTTTTCAACGCTCTGACTTAATCATTGTGGCAGCAAGGCCTGGTATGGGTAAAACTGCATTCGCATTAAGTGTAGCTAGAAATGCTTCATTTGAAGGTTTAGGTAAAGATGAAACACCAAGAGGTGTTGCTATTTTCTCATTAGAGATGGGAAATAAGCAAATGGTGAGCAGGATGATTAGTTCGGAAGCTGAAATATCTGGTCATAAACTTAGAACGGGTGAACTCAAAGATTATGAGTGGGAACAGTTAAATGCAAAAATCGCGGCTTTAAGTGAAGCCCCGATTTTGATTGATGATACCCCTGCTTTATCTGTTTTTGAATTGCGTGCCAAATGCCGTAGAATGAAACAACAAAACGATATTTCTATGGTTGTTATCGATTACCTTCAGTTAATGAGAGGTGATGATACTGGTAACAAAAATGGTAATCGTGAACAAGAGGTGAGTTATATTTCACGTTCATTAAAAGCTTTAGCAAAAGAATTAGATGTTCCAGTTATTGCACTTTCTCAGTTAAGTCGTCAAACAGAAAGAAGATCAGCTTCTAACCGCCCTATGTTATCAGATTTAAGGGAATCGGGTTCCATTGAGCAGGATGCTGATATGGTTATGTTTATTTATCGTCCTGAATATTATCAATTAGCAGAATGGGAAGATGGAACACCAACAAGTGGTCAGGCAGAGGTAATGATTGCTAAAAATCGTCATGGTGCCTTAGACAATATTCGTTTAAGATTTTTGAATGATTATACGAAATTCACCGATTTGATGGAAGACCAATATGCATTTGATAATAACAATGATTTGGTTGACAATCCAGGTGTGATTACCATGAGTTCAAGATTAAATGATATGCATTCAGACGAAGACGATTCTATGGGTGGAATACCGCCGATTGCTCCGTTCTAATTCAGAAAATCAATATTATTTATAAAGTGATTATTAGTAAAAACTAATATTCATAATAAACCATGGCCTGTTTTTGAACTGGGCTAAAAGAAATTAAAGTTTCGCTGTTTTTCTTTTTAGCATAACTAAACGTTTTGTATGCACTATCAGCAATTAAGTTTTCAAAATTTGGATGAACTTTATACTCTTCAACTAAATTAGCTGATTCATCTAATATGGCTCCGTTGATATTTTCCGGATCTAAAAATCCATCTACATATCTTCTTACAAATCTCTCTTTTTGTGAATCAGTACCATAATGCCCACCTCCATCTAAAGCAATTGATAAGGCATCAATAAGAGGAAAAGAGTCAGCAAAAATTAAACTTCTATCCTTTTTTACTACCCAAAAATATACCATGGCATCATAGTATTCATCTCCAACAATTTTAATCTTGAATTTGTCTTTATCAGCAAGGTCTGAAAAGTTAAAATGAACAGTTGTGTCGACCCAAACTTTAGCTAAAATTGGCTTTTCAACAAACTTATCAAAGCTTACGACTTTATACGAATTCGCAATCATTGCTGAATCATTCTTTACAGCAGGAGCATCGCTATGTAATACTCCTAAACTAGCGCCTTGTTCGCCGCCACAAGAGGCAAAAACAAAAATTATGAAAAGCAGTATGAAATTCCTCATTAGTGTATTTAATTCTGATTTAAACAGTTAAACCGCTGCTAAATAAAGAAAAAATGACCAAAATCAACTTACCAGATAATCATTGATATAAACTGACCATCTCAAATATAAATTAAATACTGATTATCAGATATTTAAATTTCATCAGAAAAAAGTAAAAAAATCAAATAAACACTAATAATCTATTTGAATAGGTGCCAATCAACCCTAAACTAAGTAAATCTAGGTTTTAATAGAAAATAAATAAATCGATTCTAAAAATCAGTATTCATTTCCTTTAAGGATATAAACTCATTTAATGATTTTAAATCTTTTGTTCCCTTTAAAATTTCTATTCCGGTGTTTAAAATTGATAAAACTTTTTCGGAATCACCCATTTCTTCAAAAATAAGAGCAAGTTGGTACATTGAAGGCGTATGATTTGCTTGAATTTGAATACATTTTTGAAAAAAAGAAATTGATTCATTTAAATTCCCTTCAGACTTATACTC
This sequence comes from Bacteroidota bacterium, assembly GCA_027487625.1. Lineage (GTDB taxonomy): Bacteria > Bacteroidota > Bacteroidia > UKL13-3 > UKL13-3 > CAISCU01. The sequence goes on along the minus strand of JAIYDG010000230.1, from coordinate 5,439 downwards.
CATCGCAATTGCGTAGTTTAAAAACACATCATCAGGACTTTGCAATAACATTTCAAACAATTTTTCCTTTCTGTTCATCATTTTCATACCTATAATTTCAACTATTTTAGTGTAATTTTATGAATAATTATTCTTTTGGGGAGAATATGGTTACTCAAATTGAAAAAAAAATAATTATTTGCAACACATTTGACTCAATTAAAGTCAAGTTTTACCATTTGAAATCGAATAATTTATCAATATGAAAATTCTTGTTTGCATCAGCAATGTGCCTGACACAACTACGAAAGTTTCTTTTACAGAAAACAACTCAAAATTTAATACTCAAGGAGTACAATTCATCATTAATCCATATGACGAACTTGCCTTAACAAAGGCTTTGGAAATAACTGAAAAAGTTGGTGGAACTGTAACTGCAATTAACGTAGGTTTAGCCGAAACAGAGCCAAGTATTAGAAAAGCATTAGCAATTGGAGCCAATGATGCTGTCAGAATTAACGCAGAACCTGCAGATGCTTACTTTGTTGCAGAACAAATTGCAAATTATGCAGGCTCTTTAGGCTTTGATTTGATTTTAACAGGAAGAGAAAGCATTGACTACAATGGAGGAATGGTTTCAGGAATTTTAGCATCTTTATTAAACTTGCCAAGTGTAAACGTAATTACAAGTATTGAAGTTGATGGAAATACTGCAATTATGGAAAGAGATATTGATGGAGGTAAAGAAAAACTTTCATGCAATTTCCCATTTGTTGCAAGTGCTCAAAAGGAATTAACAGAGCCTCGTATTCCAAATATGAGAGGAATTATGGCTGCCAGAACCAAGCCACTTCAGGTAATTGAAGCACAAAGTTCAGCAATTGGTAGTAGCACTCAATCGTTTGAATTACCAGCACCAAAAGGAGCATGTAAAATGATTGATGCATCAAATGCAGGTGATTTAATCAGAATTTTAAACGAAGAAGCAAAAGTTATCTAATCAATGTTAAAAGTCCAAAACTTGATGAAGGTATTATTCTTTGCAACAATTCTTTTAGGATTATGCTCAGAATTACATGCACAGGAATTGGTATTTATTAATAAAAAAACGGGAAAATCAATCAAAGCAAGAGTTGGAGACCAATTGGCACTAATTTATAATGGTTATAGAAATAAAGAAGAGTTTTATTCTCAAGATATTTTTGCCATTACAGATAGCAGTGTTTTTTTGGGAAATGATACCAGATTTGTTCACCCAGGCTTAAGGAATTCATTCGAAAAAAATGGTCCTTCATACAAAGAAATTCTTTTGAAAGATTTTGTTAAATTCAGAAGAATAAGCATCGGCAGAAAAATGTTGAAACAAACTTTAAAACTTGGAACAGCCATTGGTACATTTTTTCTTATTTCTGAAATGATTGATAAAAACAATATAAGCAGAGGTCAACAATTTTTAGTTTCATTAGGAATTGGATTTGGGGCAAGTTATTTAGTAAATTTAGCTTTACCTGAAAATCCAAAATTTGAAATGAATGATGGCTGGATAGTAACAACAACAAAATAATAATTAAGTATATGTCAGTTTTAGTATTTGCAGAAAACAGTGATGGTATTTTTAAAAAATCTACTTTAGAAGCAATTTCTTATGCAAAAGAAGTAGCTAAAATCACAGGAGGAAATTGCACTGCAATTTCAATCGGAAATGTTAATCAAGAGCAATTATCTTTATTAGCTAAAAATGGTGCAGAGAAAATTATTTCTTTTAACCATGATTCGGTTAACAATTTTAATGCAGAAGTATTTTCGAAAATTATTTCTGAAACAGCAAAATCAGAAAACAGTAAAACGATTGTTTTTTCTAATACCTATAGCGGAAAATCAGTAGCACCAAGAACAGCTGCAAGCTTAAAGGCTGCAATTGTTAGTGGAGTTATTTCATATCCGGATTTATCGAATGGTTTTACAGTTAAAAGAACCGTGTTTTCTGGAAAAGCATTTGCAAATGTTAACATGAGTTCTGAAATAAAAGTTATTTCTATTACTCCAAATTCATTTGTTATTAATGAAACAAATGATGCGTTAAATATTATTCCAGCAAGCAATCAAGTTGATGCAAATGATTTTAAAACCAAATCGATTGAAGTATCTAAAGCAAGTGGTAAAATTGCATTAACTGAAGCTGAATTAGTAATTAGTGGTGGTCGCGGTTTAAAAGGACCAGAAAACTGGCATTTAGTTGAAGATTTAGCCAATGCCTTAGGTGCAGCAACTGCTTGTTCAAAACCTGTAAGTGATATGCATTGGAGACCACATAGTGAGCATGTTGGACAAACAGGCATTACAATTAAACCAAATTTATATATTGCAATAGGAATTTCAGGAGCAATCCAACATTTGGCAGGCGTAAGTTCATCAAAAGTAATTGTAGCAATTAATAAAGATCCGGAAGCACCGTTTTTTAAAGCGGCAGATTATGGTATAGTTGGTGATGCATTTGATGTTTTACCGGCAATCATAAACGCAGCAAAAAACCGCGCATAACCTTGTACCACCGCGATTTATCGCGGTGTACTATTGCGATTAGTCGCGGTGTTGATTTTAAAAAAAATGAGTAGAATAAAATTAAATATTTCAGGACTAAGCACAGGTCAAACTAGTGGCTCATATACCTTAATTTTAAGTGAAGACCATGGGAAGCGTAAATTACCTATTGTTATAGGAAGTTTCGAAGCTCAGGCCATTGCTATTGAAATTGAGAAAATTGTACCATTCAGACCAATGACACATGATTTGTTTCTTAATTTCTGTAAAGCTTTTGATATACACATCCATGAGGTTGTAATTTACAATTTGCATGAAGGTGTGTTTCATGCCAAAATGATATGTGAGCAAAATGGCGAAATCAGAGAAATTGATGCAAGAACATCTGATGCAATTGCTTTAGCTGTTAGATTTAAATGTCCGATTTATACTTATAAAGAAATTATGGATACTGCAGGAGTTGTATTTAATGACGACCCTGAAAGTGAATTTGAAGAAGAAATAGGAAGTACTCCTACCCCACCAAAAGTAGATCCTAACGATGTTACAAGATTAACTTTGGATCAACTGAATAAAAAATTGGAAGATGCTATACGTGTTGAAGATTATGTTTTAGCCGCTAGATTTAGAGATGAAATAAATAGAAGAGAGAAATAAAATATGGAAAGATTTACAGGACTAATTGGAATTGCCTTAATACTTGGCTTAGCTTTTTTATTTTCTAACAACCGAAAAGCAATTAATTATAGGGTTGTAGTTAGTGGTTTAGCTTTACAATTAGCCCTAGCCTTATTTATTCTCAAAACTCAAATCGGACAAAATGTTTTTGCTTGGGTTGGTAAAAAAATTGAGCAACTTTTAATGCTTGCAGATGAAGGTGGTTCTTTTGTTTTTGGTGGATTAATGAAACCAGAACTATTAAAGCCCATATTTGGTGATAGATATAGCTTCTTATTTATGTTCAAAATTATGCCTACAATTATTTTTGTAGCTGTTTTGGTGAATATCGCTTACCATATTGGATTGATGCAAAGAATTGTATCGTTTATTGCCGGATTAGTTCATAAGTTGATGAGAGTTAGTGGCAGTGAAGCTTTATCAAATGTAGCAAGTGCATTTGTGGGTCAGGTTGAAGCCCAAATCATGATTAAGCCATATATCAACACTATGACAAAAAGTGAGTTACTGGCAAGTATGAGTGGAAGTATGGCCACAATTGCTGGTGGTGTGATGGCAGTATATATTTCAATGGGAGTTCCTGCTCCTTATTTATTGGCAGCAAGTATTATGGCTGCTCCTGGAGCTTTGGTTATATCAAAAATTGTTTGGCCTGAAACTGAAGATTCACCTACAAAAGGTAACATCAAATTAGATGTAAAAAAGACTCATGTAAACTTATTGGATGCGATATCACATGGTGCTTCTGATGGATTAAAAGTTTCGTTAAATGTAATTGCCATGTTAATCGGATTTATTGCTTTAATCGCTTTGGTTGATTTATTGTTTGGTAGATTTGGTGCCTTATTGGTTTGGACAGGTTTAACTCCTGATGTTGTTGGAATGGATTTATCGGTTTTAAGTTTAGATAAACTTTTTGGTTGGGTATTTTCAGGAATTGCATGGACAATGGGAGTGCCGGCTCAAGATACGGTTACAGCAGGTTCTTTAATGGGAACAAAAATGGTAATCAATGAATTTGTAGCCTATTCAAAACTGTCTCCTATGATTGCTCAAAATATGCTTCATCCAAAATCGGTTATGATTATCAGTTTTGCTTTATGTGGATTTGCTAATTTTAGTTCAATTGCAATTCAGGTTGGTGGAATTGGAGAATTAGCTCCGGAAAGACGAGGTGACTTAGCTCGATTAGGTTTCAAAGCATTAATGATTGGCACTATGGCATCTTACATGAGTGCAACACTAGCTGGTTTACTTTTTTAGAATATCAATTTCTACAAATGAAATTGAACTTTCCTGAATATCAATTTAGAATTTCAAAAGAAAAAGAAACACTAAAAATATTCGACCCAATCAGAAAAAAAAACATTGTTCTAACTCCAGAAGAATGGGTTAGGCAACATGTTATACAATACCTGATTCATGATTGCAAAATCTCCCCAGCATTAATAGCCGTTGAAAGAGCTTTTGAGTTTAATCACTTAAAAAAGCGTTTTGATGTCCTTGTATTTAATCAACAAGGAAAACCACATTTATTGGTGGAATGTAAATCATTTGAGGTTGAATTGAATTCAGAAACCTTAATGCAGATTTCAACTTACAATCAAATTTTTAAAGTTAATCACCTTTGGATTAGCAATGGCTTACAACACCATAGTTTTCAATTGAATGAAAATGCTGAAGGATTTATCCATACAAGTTCCGAGAATCTTATCTTGTGATATTTTTATTGTAAGTCGATTGAAAATACTTTGGCATTGGCCATTTGTTATTGGCTTTTATTTAAAAGCCTAAATTACTTTGACCGCTTTTAAGTAATTTTCCTTTGTTCAAATACATATTCTCTCTACTCGAATTAAAGCTAAAAGCAAACGGCCGATTTTTATTTCCTGCTGGCGATGATGAGGGGATTCGTTGTAAGATGAATGTTTTTTGATTTCTTGTTACAAGTTCGATTTAGATATGATAAACATTTCGTAGCTTTAATTCTTACTTTTTAGGCAAAAAGTAAGCAAAAGCCTTTCATCATCGGAGGCGCCTGCTTGGCTGAGAGGCCAACGTCTGATGCAATCAGGCCTGCCGCTGCTGCATTTTCCGCTCCAGCGCTCCATTGTCTTTAGCAGTTTTGGCCATACCCGCGGAAAATTCAAAAGGCGGCTTGGCGCACAAAACCGTGTAGATTGCATCAGCACGCGCTGCCGATGATGAGGGGATTCGTTGTAAGATGAAAGTTTTTTGATT
>JAIYDG010000113.1 GCA_027487625.1 Bacteroidota bacterium | reverse complement strand
TTGAAACTGGGCAGGTGCAGATCGACTTCACGGAAGATGGCTCCCTGGCCAATCTGCGCCAAAAACTAAAAGACAACCACTACCATATCCTGCATTTTAGCGGGCACGGGGTATTCCACGAAGGGCAAGGCTACCTGGAACTGGAAGACGAATTCAGCCAGCAGCGCCAATTGTGCAAAGCGCAGGATTTTGCCGCGGCCCTCAGTGCCACGCCGGAGCACCTGCCCGCCCTGGTGTTGCTTTCCTCCTGCCAAAGCGCGCAAGCCGGACAAGACAGCAATTTCAGCGGCGTAGCCCAGGAACTGCTGCGGGCCAAAGTACCCGCCGTAGTGGCGATGGGCTGGAGCATTTTGGACCGTTATGCCAATTGTTTTGCCGAGGTATTTTATCAGGCTCTGGCTGAGCGGGAGGCCTTGCCGCAGGCTTTTCAGCAGGCCATCTTACATATTCGGCAGCTACAAGATCAAGAACTGGCCCTGGCCCAAATCCCCGGCCTGGCAAGCCAGTGGCTCATCCCCCAATTGTACCTGGCTGGGCCACTGGACAAAATAGCCAACCTAGAGAAGGGCGAAAAAAAGCTGCGTACCACCGCGCTGAATTTTACCATGAAGGATCACCCCGCAGGCTATTATTTTGTTGGTCGCCGTCAGGATAAACGGACTTTGCTGCCCGCATTGTTTGCCCAACAGCCCATTTGGCTACAAGGCCAGGGCGGCCTGGGCAAAAGTAGCCTGGCCGAACACCTGGTGCACCGTCTGCTGGCCAAAGACAGTGCCATTCAGCCCTTTGTGCTGGACGAAAACAGCATGGACCTGCTCGCCCTGCGCAGCATGCTTTATGCCTATTTCAAAAAAGAGCACAAACGCCTGACCATCGAAATTGATACCCAACGCTATTCCGAAAAAGCACCGGAGCAGGTACTGTGGTTGTTGACCGAGCTCAGCCAGGTGTGCAAACCCCTGTTTATTTTTGACAACCTGGAGAGTTTTCAGGTCGCAGAAGGCAATCCCGAGTTTGCGGAGCAGTACCAGGACTTGCTGGAATTGCTACAAACCTTATGCAGTATTCCCCTGGGCCACCTCATCTTTACGGGGCGGTATCCGGCGCCAGCTGCGCTCCAGGACCTGGTACTGATACACCCGCTGCGGGAAGTGAGTTTTGGCGACTTCTGGAAAAAAACGCAACAACTACGGCTGGTAGACTTGCGGCAAAGCCTGCTGCAACAACAAAAAAATGCACCAGCCAATACCCCACAATTGGCCAATTACGAAGACCTGATCCAGTGGTTGTACCGTACTTTTGGCGGCAACTATCGGGCTTTGGAGTTTTTTGACGAGTACTTTGCCCAGGATCCCGCCAAAACTGCACTTTTGCTGGTCGATCTGGCACAATTCCCCAGCTTGTATGCCCAGGAAACCCAGGCCACCCTGCAACGCATGAGTGCCAATCTGGTTTTTGAACGCCTGCTGGCGCTGCTTAATCCTTTGGAACAACAAACCCTGGGCTACTTGCGGCGTTTTCGACGCCCGGTGTTGCCACTGGCACTGGGTATGCAGGACGCTACCCTGGATTACCAATCCGCTTTGCAGCGTTTGCTGGATTTGACCTTGATTGAAGCGCATGTACTGGCAGAGGAGGAAAGTTTACTGGCCTATTATGCCCCACCACTGGTGAAAAACCTGCTGGATCATGCCGCCCTGGGTATGCCCGATTTTAATGAAGTAAAGGCCGGGGCTTATTTTGAACACATCCATAAGGAGATCAACCGAAAGGATTACGTGGATTTGGAGGAGGCATTTGAGTATTACCTGGCGGTGGCCGACGAGGTTGGTTTAAATCGGGTAGGTTTGAAATTGAGTGAGTTTTATTACGGGGCCAACCTCTTTGCAAAATCCCTTCATTTTTCTCTGGCAGCCTATCAAACCCTGCAGGAGCTTACCCAATGGAACATCGTCAATCGGGCTGGGCTGGTGTTTAATTTATTTGGAGAGTACGAAAGGGCTTTACAATTGTTCCAACAGAGCCTGGGTATGGTGCAGCAAATCGGAGACCCAAAAGGCGAGGGAACAACCTTGAATAACATCAGCCAAATTTATAAAGCTAGAGGCGAGTACGACCGGGCCTTGGTTTATTTAGAACAAAGTCTGGCCATTCAGCAGCAAATCGGAGACCGATCCGGGGAAAGTGTAACTTTAAATAACCTTTCAACAATCGCACAAGCTAAAGGCGATTATGAAAAAGCTTTGCAATATTCTTTGATAGATTTAGCCATTTGTCAAGAAATCGAAGATCGATCTGGCGAGGGAACAACCTTGAATAATATCAGCCAAATTTACTCCGCAAAGGGCGACTACGACCAGGCCTTGGTTTATTTGGAACAAAGTCTGGTCATTGCACAGCAAATCGGAGACCGAAAAAATGAAGGTGGGTTATTGAATAACATTAGCCAAATTTATAAAGCTAGAGGCGAGTACGACCGGGCCTTAGTTTATTTGGAACAAAGTCTGGCCATTCTGCAGCAAATCGGAGACCGAAAAAATGAAGGTGGATTATTGAATAACATCAGCCAAATTTACGCTGCGAAGGGCGATTACGATCAGGCCCTCGATTATTTGGAACAAAGTCTGGCCATTACTCAGCAAATCGGATACATTGTGGGTTTAGCCACCACTTTACACAATATGGGTGCCATTTATTGGAATCAAAAAAAGGAGGTAGAGCATGCCATTCAGGCTTTTTGGCAGGCTTATCAAATTTTTAAACAAATTGGGTCTCCAACTGTAAAAGTGACCGAAGGTTACCTTACATCAATCATCGAAGCCATTGGTGAGACCCGATTCCAGGAAATTCTGGCCCAGTTGGATAATTCCTAAGGCCAGGTGGATAGAGACGCAAAGCATCGCGTCTCTACCGGGGATATCCGCCAAATGCCAGGTGTTTTTTTTAATGCCAACCATACAGCATTGAACAACAATGATCTTTTTATTCCAAAATATCGCTTATGCGTGATCAAACAAACCAGCAACCTGCAGAAACACCCCAGGCAGCGCCCGAAGAACTCACCCTCCTCGGTCGCCCGCCCGACGAATCCGACAAAGCCTGGCGCGCCTGGGTACGCAAAAACCGCGAAGACGCCCCGCAGCGCCTGGAGGAAGCCGCCAAGTACCTTTCAGGGATGATTTCCATTTGTTTCACCATTTTTTTGAGTGTACACGAGAAGGTATTCGAGGGCTTGGAAAGGGCCTGGCAGGTCAATTGGGCAGTGCCGCTGTGGTTGTTGTCAGTGCTATTGACGCTGTTTGTGTTGTTGCCCATGCCTTATGGGGTCAATGTGGACAGTGCCAGTTCGATTGAAAGGGCGCTGCGGCGGATAGTGCGGGTGAAGTACAGTTTGTTGATTGCAGCAATGCTGTTGTTTGTGGTGGCGCTGGGGATGTTGGCGGGTTTGTATGTGTATGGGGTGAATAGGGGCTGATTTTCTTATAATGAACTGCTGATCGGCTAAATTAACGTGATTTTTGAATTAATTGAC
>JAIYDG010000456.1 GCA_027487625.1 Bacteroidota bacterium | reverse complement strand
TGATTACAAGTACAATTAAATTCATAAATTTTAAAATAGAATCTGATGACCAATGAGAGAATCCCATTTCACAGGATAAATTCTTACGTCGGAGATGATTCCTTGTATGAGCCGACGAGATCAAATCCTGGGGATTCGACAAACCGCTGACCCATTTTCGACAAGACATAGTCTTGAATCGCCTAAAAAGCGAGTGATACAGGAATACATTAAATAGAAGGGAAGACAAACAACAGAGCAAACCGTCCATTTCGTAGCCCTATTTTCCATGTTGGAGAAAAGACTAATGGAAGCAAGTATGATTATGATGCAATTTAGTTGTAGACATAAACTTACTGGAAGAATTTTGTCTGCGCGGAAGCTTCTTAATATCAACATCTTCTGGAACGGAGACAAGATACGGTCCCATTTTCCAGGCAAGTTTCTGCTCTGAGGTTCTGGCGCTTGGTAATACGTCTTCCAGTCTTGCAGGTTGGCGATAATATCATCCGGCAGTTCAGAGAAGCTTGGAAGCTTGGACAACTCAAAGACATCAGTCCAAGCCTTTTCGGAAATCCATCCTGGGGCGGGATTAGGTTTCTACAAAGATATTCGAGGGTTGAGTATGATGATGTTAGAATGTGAAAGACAAGTACAAACGTCTCTATAAAGTAAACATGGAAAATGAAATTGCGAGAGTGGAGATATACCTTTCCATGAGAGTCAAGAGCCAAGCCCCCAGTAAGCAAGAAGCGGAATTCCACAGGGTCAATTTCTTTTCGCGACATCAAGATTGCAATACACAGTGAGAATGAGAACAAGAGCTTGTCTTTTTCAAAAAGAGAGCGACAAACACCACAATAGACGGCGTATGTGATGTATTCATTCAAAATTTTGAGTCTCTCATCCAACGTTACTCCTTTAGGTGCTTCTGCTATGCAACGTATGAAGAGAGCAATGTACCAAGTCAACGAGTACTGGTACATGGGGTCGACCTAGGTGCACACAGTGAATGTTTTAGGATCTTACAAGAGAAGTGCACTCGAGTAGATAAAGAAAGGCATTCTTCAAAAAATGAATCCTTCATATTTTATTCGGAATTTGGTAGTAAAATTGGTAAGTGTGACTCACATTGGGCAGTTCAGCAATGCAAAAGAATAGAGTGCTTCCTCTGTTGGCAACGGGTCGGTATCCGTTTCGAGTATCTTCAAAAGACTTTTCGAATGCATCTGCTTCTTTCACTTTCTTGGAAATCTCGTCAGAAGTCTTTTTCGAAACACCAAGAGCGTTGATAAGAGTCTCATCGTCAAGAATGTTTCCTTGTGCATTGGACAACAGATGGAGAATCCTGTCTTCAATCTCTTGCAGCTGCCTCTTGTTTTCAGTGTTTTGTTTGAGTATATTCAACCGATCTTCCTCAAGCTCCGGTCTTTCCTTTTCCATGACAATACCAAGCAACTGGTCTTCAAGTGCATCAGGTGTGGACATAAAGTTGACAATGTTGACCTAACCAAAACAACATGTCAGTGAGTCTGCTAGAAAAGACAAAGAGATTAAAAAATCACTAGTTTGTAAGCAACGATACCTTGACAAAGATCTCAGGCTTGTAATGAGGATTTCGTAGCTTGGTAGTAATAAAGAATTTGAAATCTGGATGGTATTCGACGATGCTATCACCGAGCTGGATAACACTTGATCCGCCCTAAAAACAATCACCACAAATCAGCCATTCTAGCTTCTCATCTATGCTGGAAAATACTGTGGATTTTTTAAATGAAAGATATCACGATTTTTGATCAACCCGAAATCCTTTATTGACTTTATATTACTACTTACCTTTTTGTAAACCTTTTTCAAAAGCAAAGGCTCAAGAATCGGATGCAGTTCTTCCTGTACGTTTGCTAGCAAGACTGGGGCGCCGAATGTAATGGCATTCTCGAGGTTGCGCAAAAAGTCGGATTGCTCTTGATTTAAAATCATCAACTTCTCTCCATACATGTTTTTGATCCACTTTACAGCTTGTCCTTGGGGATCTATCATCAGTGGCCAGCGATTGGACTTTGTGGACATGATAGCATTCTCGATGGAAAACTTGTCATTCGGAAGCCCAGCGAGGACCCACTGGCGAATTCGATTAGGATCTCCAAGGACATTAACCACCGAAAAGTCTGAAGAGCAAGGAATCTTCATCTTTTGCAATTGTTTCATCCATTCTTGCACGATTCTGTATCGATAAGCACTTGTAAAAGCACCAGCATAAGCAACAATGCCAGATGTCATCAACACATCACCAGTGCAGTTATCATAAGCAATTCTAAGTTGCTCAGCACGCCGGCTCCATCGGGTTTTTTCTCCTCCAAGCCCACCGATCAGTTTTTGAGCACGTTCGAGTTTGACGGTACAGTCGTCGACTTGTCTGGATAGATCTTCTTTTTTGGCTTTGGAGGCAGCCAGATTGTCCATCAGGCCTTTGATTCGGTCCTCAACTTCCTTCAACTGGGCCCGCTTTTCAGCTAGGCTCTTTTCTGTGGCAGCCAATGTTGATTCGGCCAGTTCGAGGGCTTGTTTCTTTGGCTTGACCCCTTGGGAGACAAAATAGTATGTTTCCATCGCACGAACCCACAGACACAAGGAATGAGCAGCCTTGGAAGCCTGTTTGATTTTGTCGGGTTGGAAATCTTCGTTTTTCATAAACGGTTGAAGTTTGTCGATTGTTGCCTTTGGAATATTCTCCTTGTCATAGTCGTAAAGAGATTTGAGGAAGGACATATCACTCATCATTTTTTGGGCAGGTCCCCAATAATCATCAACCTTTGTCCCAGGCTTCGGTCCAGGAACTTTCACTGGTTCATATCCCATCATAACACAGACAGCACTAAGGGTGATGCGGACACCAACAGGGGGATTCTTCATGGCTTTGACTTCTGTGATATCGTTTTTGTTCAGTGTCTCTAACGCTTTGATAGCTGCATTGAGGGCTGGAATAGCTGCTGCAAGATCTGTTTCGCACTCGTCCTTGATGCTCTTGGCAGATTCAGCCTTCTTTGTCGCCTCTGCACATATTTTCCCAAAAATTAATTAGAATTGGTCTTACGACGCAAGATGCACATTGATTTTTAAACAGTGCGACAATTTTAGCTAAACCTAATTGCCTGATTATTTTCAAGTGTTG
>JAIYDG010000249.1 GCA_027487625.1 Bacteroidota bacterium | reverse complement strand
ATAAAGATTTGACTAAATGTAAAAGAATGCGCACATCGCATAGTTGGAAAAGAAAGCGTAAATGTTTGACTCAACCAACAAGCGCCACACAAAATATTTCACATGCTTGTGTGTGACAAAGCCGCATAATTTCGTGCAGAAAATCATTTGGCATGGAAAATACAAAGTCAGGTTTTCGTACTTGACACTCATAGCGAGTTCCGACAATGGGTTGTGCTTGACATGAATCACACTGTGAGGTAGATATGGGATTAAGAATAGAGCTTGCTGAGATCACCATCAATATCGATTATGACAGGCCTCATCAATCAATACAGAATTCGAAGGGCTGGTTCGATTGGAAATTTGGAATTCATCCGCAGTTAAAGCATAAAGCCTACCTGATATCCTTCATGTATCTTGTTGCGTGGGATGGAAACCTCACGGGGAGGCGATGCTAATCTGCTTCTTTTGCTTTCAGGTGACCCGATCTTGCCTTCGTTCTAAGGGCGGTGGTGATTGGTTCATATGACGAACGATGATGAATCGAAAAGATGGACATAAACGCAACACTATGGTTTCCTCACACACGAAAAATAAGTATGGAGCTTCCACTAACCTGTTCCGCCGTATGCAACAGAGAATTTGTGGGCTCTTCTTGCCTGCGGTTGACCAAAGTAAAAAAGAAAACGGTAAGTTTATGAACCTAACGAACAAATACGTATGAAATCTCTCAAAATTGGACGTCCTTTACAGTTTCAAGACAACGACATGAATCAAGGAAAGGATTGTTTCGGTTTGCATACTCTGTCGTGCTATCGTCTGAATCCTCCTTTCGCTTTCTGCCATTCTTTGATTTGCGATTGCCTGAACTTGACTTGTGCTAGACACCAATAAAACCATTTTAATAATGACAAGATGCACAGCTATGCTTCGAGAAACACGCTATGTTTGGCTGAATGGAAGAGTGTGATGTCAGCCAACCTCGGTTTTACACGGAAGCCCAAGCCGACGCTTTTCTGCTGTACCAAGCTTGCGATATAGCTTCTGCATGCGACTAGCCACCTGGATACATTTTTCAAGTACATCATAATGAAACTCCTTTGTCAATGATGTGCATTTTATAACACGCCACACGAGTCTTTCATCGGTGAACGCAATGCTGCGAGTACAAGGTGATATTGATGAACCCCTCATCGATATGCAGAACAAACAAACAAACGCACCTGCTTGGGTGTGCGAGTGCCAAGGTCGGCCGAGATCTTTTTCCATCGGTGAATGGCCACCTCTTCTTCAGGATATTGTTCAAGTAGCTCCAATAGTCGGCGATTTTCTTCCTCTGTCCACGCATGCGGATTTGCGGGTGTTGGCTGTTCAGAAGAAGGCGATCGGATCTCTTGCGGTTTGACGGCGGGCTAGTTGATTTAAAGTGTGGAAAATGTAAGCATGTAAATAGTGTTGGAGATTTAGATGTAAAAAAGGCAACTAAGCAACGGGCGGGGCTTTGAAATTTAAATAGTTATACATAATTGCTCTTTCATGATTTGTGTGCTTTATTTTATTTTGATTTACTCATCATAAAATATGCATGACAGCTTTGCAATCTCAACAAACCCTGTTTGGACTGAAAATCGACGCTCTCTTAGGGGGCTCTTCTTGCGATTGTGACCTAGAAACGAGAATGAGTAGATGCCGTTGCTATCAAGTGATAACCAAGATACGCGGAATGCCAAACACTTAGCCTGAAAGCATGCCAGAGTGATGATTTTCGATGCTAACAAGGATATAATTTTGCGTCTGTTCATAAAGACACAGAAGAAAAATGTCTCAAGTGTCACATCTTAAGTGAAATAAATCGATCATGCAGTTTACAAATACTTACGAGTCTGAGCTGTCGCTAACTCGCTCTTGCCTTGCTCGGAAAAATATCGGTGTACTCTAATACCACGTATCAATACGAAATTTGTGTCATAAAGAGTTCATAACAAATCGAAGGGATGCAGTTGTACGAAACTACGGATGCACCTCGCTCACATGGCTAGTTATACAATTACATCCACGCTGAATAGCAAACTTACCCGAAGACGACGAACCCCATCCCTGCCTTTCAGTTGAACTTCCTCGTTTTCCTTCCTGTTGTTGATTAGATTAGTCTTCTGAATACGCACTCGTGAATTTGATTGAATGATATCTGGGGTCAAGGCCGTTTCAATTTTAACAATTTTTTAACTGTAGAACATGTGAACACATCGGAGTAATTTTCGCATCTCGATACATCTGGCAACAACCAACCTTAAGGCATCGATCTCCACTTGGTCAAACAGTCCAATTATGTCAAAATGGTGACAGGACGTGTTGACACCCAATCCCTCCACTGGAGTCTTTGCCAAGAGTTGAGGGCGGAATGACTTTTGCTCGTAACGCTCCAGTTCCAGGTGTGGTATTTCAGGAATGTGCAGCCCAACAGGAAACGTAGGTAGACGCTAATATCATGAAATGATTTCCTTAGTAACTGAGGGAAAAAGAATAAAACTAACTCAAACGGCTGGACCTGTGTATGAAAGCACAAACAATAGTGTTATAAACATCCTCTCTATAAGAAAAAGAAGCAAAAATTGGGGGAAATGGCGTGTCATTACATCATGGATCAAAAACTAACTGGCTTTGCAACATTGAAATGCTGTCAAGCTCGATATTATTGTT
>JAIYDG010000629.1 GCA_027487625.1 Bacteroidota bacterium | reverse complement strand
GGGATTTTGAACAATTGGAGAACATGAGATTTATTGCAGGATGGACAACCATATTTTTGGCACCTGGTTTAGAACTTGATATTATGACTGAGTTGAAGGCTTTTCCTCAGGAGGAATTTGATGAATGCCTTTCAATTGCATACAAAGCGGATCTTATGGGGAATATTGTTCCCTTTCTCCATATTAATAATTTAATCATAGAGAAAAAAGCATGTTCAAGACCAAAAGATTTATTAGATTTAGATGAACTTGAAAAGATTATAAAATTATCATAAAAAAAGCCATCGTTTCTGATGGCTTTTTTGTTTATCCTAAATAGGCTTTTAAAATTTTGCTCTTGCTAGATTTTCTTAATCTTCTTAGTGCTTTTTCTTTAATCTGACGAACACGCTCGCGGGTTAATCCGATTTTTTCACTGATATCTTCCAATGTATGGGCTGGACCGCCATCTAAGCCATAATAGAATTTCAAAACGTCTCTTTCTTTTTCACTTAAAGTAGAAATAACACGGTTGATTTCTTTTTGTAATGACTCATTGATTAACTGAACATCTGGTCTTGGTTCATCATTCGAATCTAAAATACCTAATAATGTATTGTCTTCTCCGTCTGTTAAAGGTGCATCAATACTTAAATGACGACCAGTTGAACGCAAAGCATTTTCTACTTCCTGTAATGGAATATCCATTGCTTCTGCAATTTCTTCAACAGTTGGTTCACGCTCTAATTCTTGTTCCAATTTTGCTGAAGTATTTCCAATTCTACCAATTGAACCAACTTTGTTTAAAGGTAAACGTACAATACGAGATTGATCAGCTAAAGCTTGAAGAATTGATTGACGAATCCACCAAACTGCGTATGAAATAAATTTAAATCCACGGGTTTCATCAAAACGTTTAGCAGCTTTAATTAAACCAAGATTTCCTTCGTTAATTAAATCACCTAAAGTTAAACCTTGGTTTTGATATTGTTTTGATACAGAAACTACGAAACGTAAATTGGCATTCACCAAACGCTCTAATGCCACTTGGTCGCCTTCTCTAATGCGACGTGCCAATTCAACCTCTTCTTGGGCGTCAATCATTGGTACCTTACTGATTTCGTTCAGGTACTTATCTAGCGACTTACTTTCACGGTTCGTGAACTGTTTACTAATTTTCAGCTGCCTCATATATGCTTGTTCTCTCCTCTTCTTTTTGTTAGAATCTGCAAATTTCGTGAAAAGATATGCGAATCAATAAAAAAATCAAGTGAAAAATCTTAATCAATTAACAATCAATAGTATAATTCCAAATCAATATTTGTCTTACTCTGCCAATTCAGGTAAACTCATGACATCAAACTAAAAACCAGCCAACTACTGCCATAAGCAAGTAAGGTTAAATATATAAATTGAATGATGGCCCATTTGTTTCCACCTGTTTCTTTTTTTACAATTGCTACCGTACTCATACATTGCAAAGCGAAGGCATAAAATATCAACAATGAAAAAACACTGGCCAATGAATAACTTGGTTTCATGGTTTGTTGGTTTTTGTCGTGCATCATTTTATTTCTGATGGAATCTAAATCGTCGTCTGAGCCACTAACACTGTAAATAGTGCTCATGGTTCCAACAAACACTTCCCTTGCTGCCATTGAGGTTAATAGGGCGATTCCTATTTTCCAATCAAATCCTAGCGGCCTAATTACTGGCTCAATTAATTTGCCAAATTGTCCTGCATAACTGGCTTCTAATCTTTGTGATTTGTAATTCAATTCCAATGAATCTAATACAACTTGTTCAGCTTTTATTTCTGTTGCAACTTTTAATTGTTCCGCATAGTCAGATTTCGCTTTGTTAGTTTGAACAGTTGGTCCTGTTGATGCTAATACCCAAAGAATTACAGATACAGCTACGATAATTTTTCCAGCCCCAACTATAAATGCACTCGATTTTTCAACCAATTCGATAAAAATATTAGATGCTACTGGCATTTTGTAACCTGGTAGCTCCATTAAAAAGTAATTTTTCTCTTCGTTTTTAATGAACTGCTTAAATAACCAAGCACTAAATATTGCAGCTCCAAATCCTATTAAATACATCAGCATTAAAACCAAACCATGCACATTAAATGGTCCCCATTTTGCTGTATCTGGAATTAACATCGAAATGAGTAAAGTATAAACGGGTAAGCGGGCCGAGCAACTCATCAATGGAATTACTAAAATTGTGATGAGCCTTTCTTTTTTATTCTCAATACTTCTGCTCGCCATAATACTTGGCACTGCACAAGCCATTCCTCCAATTAATGGAACAATTGATTTACCATTCATTCCAAATGGCCTCATCACCCTATCCATAATAAATCCAACACGAGCCATATACCCTATGTCTTCAAGGATGGCAATGAATAAAAATAAAATTACAATCTGTGGAAGAAATACAATGACACCGCTTAGTCCAGCCAGAATTCCATCAACAATCAAATCGTTTAACATTCCGGCAGGTAAGGTAGTTTTTACATAATTTGATAATTCAGCAAATGCCCATTCTACCCAATCCATTGGATATGAACTCCAGCTGAAAATCGCCTGAAATATTAAAAATAGTAGTGTCAGAAATATGCCAATTCCATAAAATCGATGCGTTAAAACTTTATCCACTTTTTTACTAAGCGAGCTTTTTAAAGTTTGTTCCTTTTTAATTCTGGCATTTTTTACCGCTTTGTCAATAATCTGGTAACGACTCAAAACTTCCTTTTCCTGAAATGCTCTTACATCAAAATTGTATTTTGAAATAATATCACGAATGGTTTTAGATTTTTCACTTAATAAATCAGCAGCATTGATGGCATATTGTAAGGCAGCATAATGATTTTTTTTATCTGTAACCCTGCTAATCTCTTCAAGAAAATCATTAGGTACTTCATTCAAAGAATAAAACTGTGTTGTTTTTCTTTCAGCTTCATTTAAAAGCAATTTTTTTAACTCATGAATACCTTCTTTGTTTCTTGCATTCATGCTTGTAACAGGCACTCCCAGTTCTTTTGATAAAATTTCATTATCATAAGAAATCCCTCTTTTTGCAGCAATATCTTGCATGTTCATTGCTAGAATTACTGGTACACCTAAATCACAAACTTGGGTAAAAAGTAGCAAATTTCGTTTTAGGTTTGAAGCATCAGCAATAAAAACAACCAAATCGGGATAATTGGTTTCAGCTTTGTTTCTAAGTATTTCATAAGTAACCAATTCATCTGCCGATTTTGGATACAAACTATAAGTTCCTGGTAAATCAATTACATGTAATTTAATTCCGGGTGCTAACCAGGTTTCTCCTGTTTTCTTTTCTACAGTTGTGCCCGGAAAATTAGAAACCTTTTGTTTTAGTCCAGTTAAGGCATTAAACGATGAGGTTTTCCCGCTATTAGGATTGCCAACTAAGGCTATGGTGATGCTTTTCTCCACTAGGCTTTTTCTATTTCAATTTTTGAGGCATCTTCAAGACGAAGACATAATTTATATTCTCCTACATTAACAGCGATTGGATCACCAAAAGGTGCTACATTTTCCAAACTCACTGTTTCACCCGGAAGTACTCCCATTTCAAAAAGTTTTAATGACAGCGTTTCACAGTTTACCGAAACAATGGTTGCGGTTTCTCCTAAAGCCAATTGTGCAAG
>JAIYDG010000487.1 GCA_027487625.1 Bacteroidota bacterium | reverse complement strand
GACACCTCCCAGCTTTTACTAAACAAAGTTTGAATGTCCCCCCTCATTTTTATAGCCACGAGTCGTCCGTCACGGCGGGCCCGACGGGTGAGAAAAAGGATGGCAATGTGTTTAAAATTTTTTATTATTCATAAAAGAGATACATTTTTATCATTCAATACATTTATCATTTTACAAACGAGATAATTTTTTGCAATTACAACACAACGTTATCAGAGACTGTGTCGTCCGTGTCTTCCGAGACTGTGTCGTCAGTGTCTTCGGATTCTTCGGTGTCGTCGTACTGCACCATTCCCACGTGGGTGCAGACGCACTGGGAGGCCCTCTTGTACAAGGCAAAGTAGTCGTCAAAGTTGTCTTTCTTTTCGTTGATGCCTGAGGTTATTTTGTTCAACAGTTGCTCTGCTTCGCACAATTTGGCGTTCGAATCTGCCTCGGCCATGTATTTAAAAATTGTTGACAAGAGACTTTCGACAAATTGCCCAAGCAAGTAGTACCTGTCAAAAGACATGGTGCTCAGATTTTCAATGTCTGATAAAGATTGCGGCGTTGCAAAATAAAATGAGTCGCTTTTATACACTGGATTCTTCTTGCGGTTTAACAGTTTTTTGAAAAATGAGGAGAGTGCGGTACAGCCTAAAGTAGAAATGCTTGGGGCACACTGCATTTCGTTGGAGCAGGTGTCTCAGCTGCTCGAGTTCTTCTTTAACGGCCAGCAAGTCATTGTTGTCTTTTCCGCCCTCTAAACTTTTAAGCACCTTTTTTATTACCTTGTCCACAAATCCAAGCACGAGAGGAGTGTACATTTTAAAAGTCGAGATTGCGCTTCTTCATGTCCTTCATGAGGCAGTAAATTTCCTTGTCGAGGACGTTCAGTTGCTCCCTCTGTCTTTGAAAAAGCGCGGTCTTTTTTGAATTCTGTGTCACAAATTCATCTTTCAGTGTCTCGAAGGTGAAAACCAGCGCGCTTGCTCTTTCCGCCAGGTCCTCTTCTTTGCTCACCTTGTTCTTGATGTCGGTCAAAATAATGTCCAGCTGTCCGAACTTGACACCGTCTTTGAAAATGTCTACTTTGGCTGGCATGTTTTCTCTCCAGAGATGAAAAAATGACTAATGCCGCATTAATGATTTTAACCACTTTATATACTCTTTTTCAAAAAACCGTTAAATTTCCCCCCTCTTCAATTTCTCCGCGGGCAGGTTTTGTAGTATCTCGTTGTCACAAATTCAAGTTTCAAGGTCTCCAAGGTCGAAAGCAGCGCGCTTGCACTCTCCACCAGGTCCTCTTTTTTGCTCACCTTGCTCTGGGTGTCGGTCAAAGCAATGTCCAGCTCTCCCAATTTGACACCGTCTTTCAAAATGTCTACTTTGGCTGGCATGTTTTTAACCACTTTATAAACTGTTTTTCAAAACACTGTTAAATTTCGCCCTTTTTCAATTTCTCCTTCAGCAGGTTTTGAAGTATCTCGATGTACTGGGAGGTGTAGTCTTGGTAAAGTATTTCCATTCTGGCCAACACGGCACACATCTGATTGACCTTTTCGCCGGTCAAGTTGGCTCCGCCCGCCAACCAGTTGGAGTCGCACGCTTGCAACTCGCGCGCGAGCCCCTTTGACTTGTCAATCAAAACTGTGAGCTTAGCTTCTTTGGCCAAAATTTGCAACTCTGTCACTTTCGAAACAAAACATTCAACTTTTTGCTGCAAAAGTAATCTCTCCTTACTAAAAACGTAAATTCTTCTGGCGGGTTCCATTCCCTTTGACACTCGAGACCTGACTGCTCTTGTTTTTCAACGAGCTACCCAATTTATGTAGGGTTTTTTAATTTTCAATAAAGACACAAAAGTTGAAATACACATTTTATTTTGTGACAAATTTTATCTTGTGACCAACATTCAAACAGTACAGATTTTATCTTGTGACCAACATTCAAACAGTACAGATTTTATCTTGTGACAAACATTTAAACAATACAAATTTTATTTTTTCACAAACATTCAAACAACAGAGATTTGTCAGTAGTCATTATCTTCTTCGCTGTCAAAGGGTCTAGGGTCTTCGATGGTCCGAACAGATTTCCACTCGTTTTGCGTCGTAAAGTATTGCTTCACTTCTGGAAATCTAATGTGATGCAGCAAATCGTTTCTCACATCCAAGTGACAGTTTTTTTCGTTGAGATAGACATAGCAAGTTTGGGGAGAAGCTTCCACGAGTAGAGTGTGAGTGCACTTTTTTTTCTTGTAACTGCAACCTTTGGTCAAGTGATCCACCACTCTGGTCTTGTCAATGGTCAGTCTGCGCCGGCAATAGATGCAGGAGTAAAGAATATTTACATTTTTAACGTCCATGATTTTTCCGCCGCCGACGATTGGCAACTGACTTAAAAATTTCTGTGGCCCCTCTTTATATCCACTGTCGCGTACCTGATCCTCGGAGTGGCCCAAAATTTTGCCTCCAAAATTTCCGGATTCATCTTGTAGGTGCATGCGCCGCAAACGGTTTTCTCTCGGACCTGGTACATTCTTGAACATTCCTTCTGACGGCAGTCCTTTTCCAAAATGAATCTTTCTTCTTTCTCGCAGCCGTAACAAACAAAGCTTCTAATGTTGCACATTATTTTCAATTTCAAAATAAACCAAATCTCGCTTTGAATGTGAACAATCTTCAGCGTGCTTCACCAATTCCTTCCAAGTAGAAATTACTTTTACACAGTGGTTGCAATTGTACTTGTGAGATGTTCTCACGTGAACTTCAATTTTGCGAATGCTGTCAAATTTAACGTCGCACCAGATGCAACTAAACGGGGTTCTGTCGTAGCACTTTGGCCTATAAGACCAACTTTGGTTTATAGGTTTTTGCACGCTCTTTTTCATCAAATGTGAAATCTTTCCTTCAACTTTAAGTATTTAAGAGCAGCCCTTGTAATTTCTTCGGGCTTGAAATGTCGAATGAGTTTAGACAACAGAATGTTGTCGCCTCTTATACCTCGCCCTGGCAAAATGATCCTCACTCGGCCTCTCTCAAAGTCAATTTTCACCCGAGCTCTCCTTTGCGCAAATAAGGTTTGGTTCACCTGTCTTTTAATATGTTTTTCAACTTTTTTTGAATGCGGACCAGGTCCAAACATTTTTTCCACCTTTTTTCTTACCTTCTTTCTTTCCTCTCTTTGTTGCTTCTTAAAATCTTGAAATCTCTGTTCCATTTTTCAACGTTAAAATTGACTATTTTTTTGGCGACTTTTAAACTTCTTCTGTCGGAGATGAGCTTTTTAACTTGGCACTTTTTCAAAGAGAAAACTTCTTCTGTCGTCCATGAGTTTTTCCACTTTGCACTTTTTCAAAGAGAAAACTTCTTCTGTCGTCCATGAGTTTT
>JAIYDG010000104.1 GCA_027487625.1 Bacteroidota bacterium | reverse complement strand
CCCTCTTGTGGATTGTACCGTCCTGCTCTTGATACAATAGGAATGGTAGCCAACAACAAAAGATTAATGGATGTAGGCATAACTCAAGTTGAAATTGGTAAAACTGGCGCTGGGAATGACGTTAATTTAGCGGTTAATGGAATTGCAACTGCTGGAACATACAGAGCTGGTAATGGTGCTGTTGGTACTCCTTCTTTTTCATTCACTAATGACGATGACACTGGAATGTATTTTGAGAGTTCTGGAGGGATTCAGAGACTTAGATTTGCTATAAATGGAGTAGATCGAATAATTTCATCATCAAGTGGAGCAACACAAATATTAGGAAGAATAAATACTGATGTTGGGTCTGTATCTACACCTTCGATTTATTTAACTGATACATCAACAGGTATTTATCGTCCGGCAGCGAATGAATTTGCGATTTCTTGTAATAGTGCATTATGTGCGAATTTTACTGCTAGTGGCATCACTGTTGGATCTACTGCAAGTAATTCTAGAAGAGACCTTTTTTTAAATGGAACAATAAATTTACAAGTTGCAAATGTAGCAAATGGCACTTATGACTGGAACACATCATTCAATTCAGGAAGTATGGGGTGTTTTAGTTTAGATACAGGAAGTGGAAATATTATAATACAATTAAATAATACAGGAACACCAAGTCAAAATTTCGGCAGAACAGTTCGATTTGTTAGATACACTAATGTTGGTTCAAATTCTGTTTCTTTTCAGGCAACAGGTGGGAATGTTAGATTAAATACTTCTTCCGGTAGTGAAGTTCGTAGTAGCGGAACATTTACAATTTTTTCTATTCCAGTCAATATCACTTGTATTTTTGAAATTACTCGATTAAATACCAATGAATACTTTCTTAATCCTTTAATTTATGTGAGTGGTGCTACAAATATTTCCACATTCTTTAATCACACGACACAAGCTAGTTTAGGAGCGGTTGGTACTCCAAGTTATTCATTTCGTGGAGATGAAAATACCGGAATTTATTCACCAACTGCAGATCAAGTTGCAATATCTACGAATGGAGTTATTAATACAAACTTTACAACGAATAGTGTTGATATTGGGTCATCTGGTGTTGGAAATGATAGAAATGTAAATATTATTGGAACAATTAGAAATTCATTGGGAAGTGAAACAACTCCATCATACACATTCACTGGAGACACAAACACCGGATTCTATTCAAGTGTAGCCGATACTTTAGATTTTACAGCGGGTGGGACTCGTGTAGCTACTGTGGATACATCTGGATTTTCAGTAGTATCGGGAGCCTTAAAACCAACAAATCGACTCCAATATACGCCAAGTTCTGTCCAGGGTTCAAGTTTTACTATTTCGAATATATTTCAACATTTAATTCGCACAGACCCTGGGGCAACTACTGACTTGGTGATTACTTTAGATAATGTAGGAACAGGTGCACATTTCGTGATTACAAAAGAAACATCAACAAGAGCACTACAGGTAACAGCATCTGGATCATTTACTTACAATGGTTCAAATAGAAGTGCAACTACTGTCATTGCTTCAGGGTCTCGTGGTATATGGAAAATATGGCAGGTTTCTGCAACAGCTTGGTTAGGTGAAGTTTCAACATTTTAATTTATTTTCTAATCAACAAAATGGAAATAACTTTAATTATTTCGATTTTACTTGTGTCTGGATTGGTATTAGAACGACTTATGAAACATTGCAAAAAATCAAAATGTTTTGGTTCTGAAGTGGAATTTGATACGAATGCAAGCGTACCAAATCTAACAAGGTTAATGTAATTAATTTATTGCAAATAAAATCCTTTCCAACAAATTAATTTGTTGGAAATAACATTAATGACAAAAAAAGGAGTTGATAAAAATTTTACATTGTATAAAAAAAGCAAAAAAGACAATGTCCCTATAGATTTGGATTTGAAAAAAATGAAAGAATTTCCCCCTAAAGTCAATAAATTTGAAAGACCACGATACGCAGAGACTGCTCCAAATAAAACACATCAGGCTGATGTTTTGTTTATACCTGAAGACAGACAACTCCCAGGACAACCCACGGCAGCACTCATTGTTTCGGATGTTGCCTCGAAAAGACTTGATGTAAGATTTTTAAAAGAAAAAACGGAAAAAAAAAAAAAAAAAGCCCTTCAACAAATTTATAATTCAGATAATATTGACAAGCCCGAATATCGTATCGTAACGGATGCCGGAGCTGAATTTAAGGGGCCATTCAAAAATTATGTGGAAAATGAACTCAACACAAAATTAGCAACAAAAACTGCAGGCAAATCAATCGGACACATAGACGCTCAAATATCGAAAGTAAAAGAAAAATTCTATGATGCCCAGGACGAATTTGAACAAAACAAAAAAAGAAGTAAGGTAAAGGGTTATTTTAGGTTTCGCAAGGAAATGGAAAATGTAGTAGATGACATCAATAGTGATTATAAAAAACGTGAAAGTGAAGGTAAAATTCGCAAACCCCGATTCTCATCTGAAAAAAACGTAATCGCAACAAATGATGTGAATGATCATTTATTGCAGGTTGGTGATATAGTAAAAAGAAAGCTGTACAAGACAGAAAATAGAAATGTGGGTAATTTCAGAAAAGGAGACAGAAGGTGGACACTAAAAGATTTCAAAATAGTAAATATATTCCTAACTCCGGGCAGTCCTCCAATGTATGAACTGCAAGAAGTGGATGGAAATGGGAAAGTCATCGGAAAACCAGACTCGGACAATCCAGTGCATTACAGGCATGTGAAGCTCTCCAGTT
>JAIYDG010000275.1 GCA_027487625.1 Bacteroidota bacterium | reverse complement strand
TACGTATGTCGAAAAGATGGAAAGTGATGCGGGGTTATTCGCACCATATCGCTATTTTCTCGGAAGATGCTTTTGATAGACTCTGTCTCAAGGTCGATGAGGAATTGTGGTATTTCTCCATAGTAGACATTCGTATCGATCGCAGGCTCAGTGCCCGAGGGTCGCTGGTACAATAGTGGTCGCCCAAGGTACAAATGCAAATCGATCATATAAGGAAGCTACAAGTGAAAGGAGAAGTAAGTAAACCATTCCCAAGAGTAGCAAAGGAAAATATAAACCAGTTGGAAATGAGAGACAATCCTTTCGACCATGCTTGAGGTTCTGCAGCTAAAAAGTCAACAAAGCACATAATCAGCTATTAACCGTGAGTGGATGATTGATACCTCGTCAGGAGATGCTAATGAGTAGGCCACACCCGATCTACCAGCTCGAGCTGCTCGACCCACACGATGAACAAATAATTTGGATTTGCAAGGAAAATCGTAGTTGATGACGTTGTTGAGCAGAGGAATATCAATACCGCGTGCAGCGACATCTGTCACAATCATAACCTATGAGGGAGTGAAAAGTCATCAATAAATATAAATAAGAAAAAATGTAAGAAAAAATGGCCACTAAAAGCAAGTAAATGAATAGCAACGATTCTGACGTCCTAAATTATTGAGAGAAGGCTGAAAAGAGGACGAGAATATCACATACCTTTGATTTACCGTTGCGGAACTTTGCGACGTTAATTTTGCGGGCAGTCATGTCGAGTGATCCGTACACAACAGCTGCATCAATATGCGCCCCAGCAAGAAGGGCGTGCAAGTATTCTACATGATGTCTGCAATCAAACAACTTTAGAAATTCGAGCTATTGAGATTTCTAGTCTGAGAGCGGAAATAGTGGCAATGTCAAAGAGCGGAAAGCGTAGAGGTGTCTTGATGGGAAAGATCAAATGCAAGGATTCATGAAGAAAGAGCGATTCTTGAATGTGGGACGGCCTTACTTGGTGGCAGTAAAAACAATTGTAAGGTCGTCTACTGGTATGACAGATTTGAGGAGGTACAACAGTGCGGCAGACTTTTCGTCCACACGACAGGTGTAGAATGAAATCTGTGTTCAAGATGATAGCTTAGCTATTAAGCACATGAATGACACCCCT
The DNA here is from genome assembly GCA_027487625.1 of Bacteroidota bacterium. GTDB lineage: Bacteria > Bacteroidota > Bacteroidia > UKL13-3 > UKL13-3 > CAISCU01. The sequence goes on along the minus strand of JAIYDG010000275.1, from coordinate 2,780 downwards.
CACAAATAGGGGATGAATATATCAAAATTGATTGCTCAAAAAGGAGCACAGCCAGACTACGGCCAATTCACATGAGAAATTGAGACGCTCGAATGGTGTCAGATACCTTCAAATTCTCGCTCAACTTTGTGTCTGTATCTAAACGCACAACCTCGGGTGTTTGAAGACCCGCCTTTGCAAAGTCAACCAAGGACTGCGGCAAGGTGGCTGAGAAAATGGCAGTTTGTCTGCTTGATGGAAGTTTCTGAAGAATCTCCATCAGTTGTTCCTGGAAACCCATCTCGAACAATCTGTAAGCAGGAATCGGCTGAGTAGATATTGTGTGAAGGCAATAATATAAAGTAACATTCTTGCGGCTCGCTCATTTGCATTATGTTATTATTTGCGAATGTGTATTATTTCGGTGCCTATCAAAATAATCCATGAAGCGAATAAGATGGGGGTTTACAAGATCTCAATAAATGCTCTGATGGAGATCGATTACCTGTCTGCCTCATCAAAGACCACATATTCGATTTTGTTCAAAGAGACTGCAGACTCTGACATCAAATGAAGCAAACGGCCCGGAGTAGCAATTAAGCTGTTGCATTTGATTTAGTAAACCATCTTGAGCAAATCTTGAATTAAATGAAAGCAGGGTCGCTCAAAAGCACAGATAACTTCGGATGATGGATTAGTATGATGTCATGAATCCGAGACAGGCGTGGACAAATCAAGTTTAAAATTGACCATTACCAAATTCAAGAAAAAATAGTGTGGCCCAGGGACAAAGTGAAAATAAAAAATAAAGCGTCGTAAAGTACAACTATTTGTTGTTCATTCACACCCACATGTCTGGATTACGAGAAAGTTCTTCAAATTGGTCATCCATCGAATCGCCACCAACGATAGAACAGCTGCGCAGATCTGTAAACTTTGCAAGATCCCGACAGAACTTTAGAGTCTGGAACGTCAACTCTCTTGTGGGAGACAGAACAAGCCCACGAATTCCGGCCTGTGAGATGAATACAAAAATGATGATTTCAGTCAATAATAGATCGAAATCTTTCGTAGATCCTAACGTGGAGGTTTTTTATATTGCTCATCGGTATTGAGTTGTGATATCGATGGATGTCTTTGTGAAAAAAATCGTATATAAAAGAAACGTACGGTTCCTGCACTTCGTTTTAGCTTTTCCATCATAGGGACGAGGAAGGCCGCAGTTTTTCCAGAACCTGTTCGAGCCATGGCAACAATATCGACACCCGTCAAAAGGATTGGGATTGTCTATTGTGGTGACAACTTTTTGGAAATATGTACGAGAATTCATAGATGATCGAGAGCAATAAACAATAAACATGCAAACAAAGAACCAAAAAAAAGTTGTAAAAAATTATAGATATCACTTTTAAGTGGAGTTTTTTTTTTAAAAGAAAACAGATCACAATTGAAAAAGAAGAATTTTAATTCTTACTTTTTGGCAATTTGTTGCGTTTAAAAATCACATGAGAAAAAGTGCTTCAGTGGGTGATGAACATACCTTTCGTTGGATCGGAGTTGGCAAACGATAACCTTTCTTTAAAATTGCACGCAAGATCGGCTCACTGAGATCTGAAACAAACGGAAAAAATATATCCGCTCTGAGAAGAGTAAACAAATTCACCCAAATTTACTGACTGGAAAAGAAGCGATCATAGCATCATCAACCGAATTACATTATGTTTTTTTTTTTTTTTTCCTTTTGCTTGTCCACAAATACTATTCTATTGCAGCTCGAGAATGACAATTATAAAAGCATAACAAGAGAAGTGAGAACTGCTAAAAGCGCTTCTTTTTTGCGATGGATAAAATTGAGTATGACTTTCTATTATAGTATTTATTCTTCTCGAATACTTGATATTCTAAGAGCATACTTTGAGCTCAATAGACTAATGATAAGATACTTACTCATGGCTTGGAATGTTCCTGGTTTGGCTTTCCTTTTGACGAGAGGCTTTCCATAAGTTTCGACATCTTCATCGTCCTTCTCTTCATCATGATCTGATCCATCGTCTCCATTGACGCCCTCATCAGCATCGCTTGCAGACTCTGCGCCGAAGCTTTCATCCGCAAAATCTTCGTCTGCCTCAAAGTCTTTGTTGTCGACAGCACTTTTGGAGTCGATCTCTTCAGATCCGCTGTCATACTCGGCTTTTGATTGGGACTTCTTTTTGCGATCTTGGAAGAGCGGCTTTTGCTTGCCTTGCGACTGTGTCTTCTGATTCGCTTGTTTCTTTGCCATCTGAAGAGAATATGAAGAATATAAGGAAAAGAAGAAGAAAAAATGAGAAGAAAATGGAAGAGGAGCAATCAAAGAGATGCTGAAGAATATGAAAGGGAAAAGATCAGGTATTGAAACTGATTGATGAAATGAAAATGTTGCATGTTGCGACGTGAATGTGATTGCATGATTGTCTGAATGGATGCTGTGGCCGAATCAAAAGAACAATCAAAGAGTGAAAACAAAGTCAGCGAAAAAGTTAAAAAAAGATAAAAAAAAATGTGGCTGCTTTCTGTCTATATTTGGAATATATAACGACTTCTATTATTTTGCATAATAATCGCCAAGTATCGAAGCAAATCAAAAAAACATTATCAAAATGTGTAAATAAATTTTAAAAATAAAGTCGAAAAATCAAACTATGAGTATTCATCGTCTGTGGGATGATGTGTCTTAGCAATTCTTTATTGTACAATCCCCTTCTAAATGTGGCCAGAATAACACACTTCCAGATTTGGACAGGAAGAACAAGCACGAAATT
>JAIYDG010000162.1 GCA_027487625.1 Bacteroidota bacterium | reverse complement strand
TCTTTTTGTTATTAGAAACATCCTATTTACTTAATAAAAAACATAAATATTAGATGTGAAACAAGATTTTTCTTAAAAATCAAATCCTGCCAATGGCCAATTGCTAAAAGCCAATAGCCTTCTTCAAAGTATTCCCGTTTTCTTCAGCCAAACGTGAAAAAACAGAATGGCCAAAATAAAAAACATATAGGCTTTGTCTTTTACAAAATGTTCGAAAAAGGCAATCCAAAATCCTACCACCAATGAGGCAATGGAAAGTATCAACCAATTTCTTAAAATCCAGCGGTCCATTATTGTTTTAGATATACGGTTCCTTTGATATTGAAAATTTTCGGATGGGTAAAATCTGTGGTAGATTCCATTCCTGTTCCATAAATAATTTTATCGGGTGAATGAATCTGAACTGCTTTATCTGTTGATATCATATCCGTTTTTTCATCCCAAATCATTTCTTCAGTTCTAATGGTATCTCCTTTGTTGTTTACCACAATCACATCATTTCTTACCAATAAAGTTCTAGCTTTTTCATCTCTGAAAGCATATTTAGATTTAAGGTAACTTGTAATCTTTCCTTTAGGACCATAAAAATAGGCGGTTATACCCTTTTTCATTTCCGACTCCAATTTTTCTTCTGTGCTGTATCTTTCTAATAAAGGAGCAAAAACTTTGGCTTTCAAAAAACCACTATCGGTATAACTGATGGCAATATTTACGCCCCTTTCAACAGGCAAGGGTCCGTCGGAAGCAGAGATTTTAACCTTATCTACATCTTTGTTGCCACAAGAAGTAATGATAATTAAAATACTTAAAAACAGAAGAATTTGTTTAGTCATAACGATACCTTACAAACCAACGGTCACTGAAATTAATGCCAATTATGAACCTAAAATAATTCTCTTTAATTAAATTATTCTCAGAGGTTCCTCTATCAACATATTCAAAACCGAGGTTTAATTTCGACCTACTTCTAGCAAGAGGTATGCCAAAACCTGCGCTTACTGCCCATTCATTAATTCCCTGACCATTTACTTTAATATTAGTTTGGTCATATCGTACTCCAGCTCTGTATTCAATTCTTTTTAAGAAATTCTTGGCATCGTAAGGATCGGGGCAAATAAATCCTCCAATACTGTAGCCAAAACTAGTCTGTAATGAATCGTTAACGCCATAACTGCTATACTTCGACCAGTCGGTTGAACGATAATCTGCTGCAATCATCCACCTATCTTGTTTACCTATGCTCATACCAATTTTTATGGTTGAAGGCATTTTTAGAATTCCTTTTTGATTATCAGTTGCAATAACTGTGTCTTTAGAACCGGTTAATGCTCCATTAGGCAATGTTCTAAGAATATATTGTTGTTCTGCGTTTAAATCGGAAGCCGGACGAAAATTTACACCAAAAACAAAATCAACACTGTCTTTATGGTATTTAGTTTTGTCTTTGCTGTCGTAATTTATGAAATGAAGCGTTTTGTGGTACTGAGTTCCTAAATCAAAAACAGATCCGGTAACAAAAGTTAATCTGTCTTCATTTAAATTGAACATATTATACTTGGACGGAATGAATAACTGTGTAGTATTTTTAACTTGACCAAATACATAATTATAGTTGATACCCACAGAAAGGTCTTTTACTACTTTCATTCCATAACCAACATAAAATCTACTTAAACCTCCACGACCATTGTAAAGGTAATTTGCATTGATATTAAAAGTATCGTTTGGAATGACAAAAGTGGAAGCAATATTATAACCTACACCTGTAAATGGTGATAATCCAAAAGCAACACCCATTCCTTTTTTTGCTGAAATTGGCATGGCAAAATTTAGGTAGGCCAACCAAGCTGTATTTACCTCTCCAACTTGAGAACTCCCTTTAAATTTCCCATAACTAAAAGTACCACCTGCATCAATATTTGTTTGCATTAAAGCACTATAAGAAGCTGGGTTCATCCAATTTATTTCATGAGTTCTTCTTACACCCTGGGTAATTTGACCCATTGCCAAATTAGAAGCATTTCCGGCAAAAACCATTTCACCTAATCCAATAATTGAATAGGGAGATTTAGTAATATTCTGAGCAGAGGCGTCGAGCCAAAACAAAGAGCTAAGTAATAAAAGATAGCTATACGCCTTTTTTAACATTGAAATTCAAAATTTTATTTAAACCAAACATAATCAAATGTGGGACCACAAATAACGGCCTTTTCAGGTGGATTGACAATACTTCTGAATCACCACCAGTAAACAAAACCTCAATTCCGTCGAAATTTGCCTCATATTCATTTATAAAATACTCAATTTCACCAATTAAGCCCCAAAATGCCCCCGACTTTAAACAAGAATTCGTATCGTTTCCAATCAATTCCCCTACCCCATTCCATTCCGGTAAAGGCAATTTACCAGTAAAATAATTCATGGCCTTTAAACGCATTTGTAAACCCGGACTGATACTTCCACCCAAATAATTTCCAGACTTTTCGATGAAATCATAGGTTACACAAGTACCAGCATCGATTACAAGACAATTTTTATTGGGTTTAAACTGAAGTGCTGCTGAAACCAAAGCTTTTCTGTCGGCACCAAGGGTAAGCGGACTTAAATAAGAATTTTGGAAAGGTAATTTTGTTGATGGATTTAAAACTAAAATATCATTTTCACCTTCAAACTCACTTAAATCTTTACCAGAAACACTACAAATCAAAGTTTTATCAATTTGATATTTAGATTTTAATGTGCTAAAATAATCTATTGAAAGTTCTTCAAAATCAAAGAAATCAAGCATTTCCTCCTGATAAAAAACTGCCGCCCTGTTTCGTGTATTACCAATATCTATAACTAGTTGTTTCATTTGAATTTAGGATAAATTACAAAAGACAATTTCTTTGTTTGCAAAACTTTTAATTTCATCGTTTATAAGCAAATGTAACTTTCCATAATTACCAATTCCTAAAACTGTGGCTTTTACTTCATTTCCATCAATTAAAAATAAGGCTTCCTTTCCTTTAAAAAGAAGATTGTTTTCATATTGAGATTTAATAGAACTAAAGTGTTTTGCTTTTAAAAGAGAATAATATTCATCTAAACATTGAAAAAGAGAATGCCTCAATTCCTTCAAATTCAATTCTTTATTAATAATTTGAGAAATAGAGCCAGCCTTTTCAATAGTAAATTCAGTTTGATTTATATTGATTCCAATTCCAACTATGCTACTTCTAATTTTAGCTCCCTGAAGAGAATTTTCGATTAAAATCCCACCCAATTTTTTTCCTTCACAAACTAAATCATTTGGCCACTTTATAAAAACCTCTTTTTCGGGTATTAATTGAGAAAGAAACTTTTTGCAGGCTAAACTAATTGCCATATTTAACCACATTTGCTCCTCTGGTTTCAAAAAAACAGGATAATATAAAACGCTGAGTAAAATATTTTTATGAGGTTCTGATTCCCACTTTGCTTCCTGTTGTCCTTTTCCCTTTAACTGAAAATTCGCATACAATACAGCACCTTCAGGCAGTTTTTTATTGAGTTCTTCTATTTTTAAAGCTTCATTTGTTGATGAAGTTTCTTCCAAGAAAATTGTGTATGAACCTGTTAATTGAGTCATTTGTTTGAAAAAGCTTAATTTGCGCCAAAATTAGTCCTCTGTAAAAATGGCCAAAAGCACCGAAAAAATAACACCTGTGAAGAAAACAACTGCAAAAAAAGTTGCAGTGAAGAAAACAACTGCGAAAAAAACTGCAGCAAAAAAGACCACTGAAGAAGAAAAACCTGTAGCGAAAAAAGCGGCTGCGAAAAAAGTAACAGCATCAAAAACAGCAACTCCGGCAACCAAAAAAGCCAAAGTTGTAGAAATAATGGATGAAGGTACTTTGCTTGCTTTAACTGTAGCTCAAGGTATGTTTGAAAAGAAAGCCGAGGATATTCGCGTTCTGGATATGAGAAAAATTCCTGGAGCATCTGCTGATTTTTTTGTAATAAGCAGTGCCAGCAATGATAAACAAGTTGAAGCTATTTCAAGAAGTTTAGAAGACGAAGTTAAAAAACACCTAAATCAATCACCTTGGCACCGCGAAGGTTATGAAAACTTAGAATGGGTTTTAACTGATTATATTGATGTAGTTGCCCATGTTTTCCAAAAAGAACAAAGAGATTTTTATGATATTGAAGGTCTTTGGGGTGATGCAATAGAAATTCCTTTCAAAGGAAAATAGTCGTTTCAGTTTAAAATTTTGAAGCCCCGTCCTGTTGTTTTTACAATTGGTCGGGGTTTTGTTTTTGATAACTATTGTGCTTTGTATTTTTGAATAAAATTTCAAAATCATGCAAACCATTTTAGGTGCCAATGGCATTATATCAACAGAATTGGCAAAATCACTTCATCAAATGAACTTACCTGTAAGGTTAGTGAGCAGAAATCCAAAAATTGTAAAAACAGGAGATGAACTTTATCAGGCCGACTTATTAAACGCTGAGGCCTGTAAAACTGCAGTTAAAGGTTCGAAAATAGTTTACCTAACAGCTGGATTACCCTATAACACCAAAACCTGGCAAAACAATTGGCCAAAAGTGATTGAAAATGTAGTTAGAGCTTGTCAATTCCACCAAGTAAAACTCGTATTTTTTGATAATGTATACCTGTATGGAAAAGTTATTGGTGAAATGACCGAAAAAACCATCCCAAATCCATGCAGTAAAAAAGGAGAAGTAAGAGCTAAAGTTGTGGAGTTTTTGGAAAAAGAAATGGGAAATGCACAACTCATAGGACGTTCCGCAGATTTTATCGGTCATACCGACATGAGCTTTTTAACGCAAATGGTTTTTAAACGACTTGCAGCCGGAAAAGAAGCCCAATGGATGCTCAATCCAGATGTTTTGCATACCTACACTTATGTTCAGGATGCAGGAAAAGCCCTAGCACTATTAGGAAATACTCCCGAAGCATTTGGTCAAGCCTGGCATTTACCTGCAGATTCAAAATATATTACAGGAAGAGAATTGGTTGAAATTGCAGC
>JAIYDG010000378.1 GCA_027487625.1 Bacteroidota bacterium | reverse complement strand
TTCTAGCTACAGGAACGTAGTAAAAAGCTGCCGAAACATACATTCGTATGAAAAATGTGCACATTTCACATTAATGAAATTGACACCTGGCCGCCTGATGCAACTCTCTCAAGATCAGTTCTCATCGCGAGACTTTGAATTGCTGCCTGCCTGCTCATGTCACCTCGGACATAATGCTCATCGTGTTGTTTTGATGAGTGATTCTGAAATAAGAACATATTGTTCAGAGTTTAATGGTGAACATTTTCTGACTTAACTTAATTGACTTCAAGTGCACAGTTCTAACAAACAAACCTGCAAAACAGCCATATTTGCATGAATCCCGGTATCATTGTGACCAGAACCCCAAGTTGCAACTGCAACTCTGAAACCTGGGGCTGTGAAGCCCTGCATTTGTTGAAGGGTATACCACCCCTCCTTCACCACACAGCTAGTGAGTGAACCAGCGTGTGGCATCGCACATTTTTTGACTTTCTTTCCTGCAGTCAATTTCATCAACTTTATAACCACGTGTTTTTTGTACAAACATTGTTTTGGCAGCTTTTTATCTAGTTACATGTACATAACGTGTATGTGGAAAAAGCTGCCAAAACAAAGTTTGTACGAATAATTTGTTTGATTAACGTTGATGAAATTGACACCTGTTCGGTCAAGGAAAACTGGCAAGCTCAAGTCTTCCTGATTTCCCTGAGGACTTGAGTTTTTCAGGAACAACGGTAGAATTTTTGTGATGAAATATTCCAGGCAACGTTCCACTCGCCTGTCGTGGAAGGTGAAAATGGCGTCATCTTTGGCGCTTGTCTTATGATCCGCCACTCTGACCTCCCTGACCCTTGGACTGCCCTTCGATGCACGGACGACTTCTCTGTCCCTCCATTCAGCCAGAGTCATGCCACGGATAACATCTGGTCTGAGTCCTCCGCAGACCACAAGACACACAGACATGAGGAAATTTCGGACAGCAAACTTCTCCATGTCCTGCTCTTCAAGGTTGTCGAGAAGGTGATTCACGGTGTCACACTTCAGAAATTCGGCCATCAGGGTGAACACTTTGGCAGGTCTTTCCTTCCAATCTCCCCTTCTCTGAGCTTCCCTTCGCTTCTGTCGGCGCCCTTGGACCACCCTCTTCTGGTTTCGCGCACCAACTCCCGACTTTGTCTGAGCATACTTCTTTGCCAAATATTCCGAAATAGATTTGAATCTGTCTTCGGACATTGTCGTTTCGAATGTACCCAAATGTGCTTGGAGAAATCCCACAAACTTTTGGTGGGCATATATTATGCCTTGGCGACTGGAAACTGGCTGAACTCCAGAAAAGCAGGATTCGACTGATGGCAGAACTGGAAGACAGTCACCAGGTCTGTCCATTTCAAGAAGATTGGAAGGGTCCCGAAACTTGGATTCTTTTTTGCTTCATCTTTCAGAAAACGCCTCATATTCGAGTCATATTTGCTACGGGTGAGCTTTTTTGGCGGATCTGAATTAATCTCCATATGAGACCGGAATGCAGTCAGAAGATTCTCGACTCGTCCGCGAGCGTCTTCGTCAGCAAACGGGTTACCTTCATCACGGACTTCAGGGACTTCAATGACATGAAACAAAGAACAAAGAGTGTGAAATTTCAGCAACAACCATGGCACTACTGGACATTTGGCAACTTCAAAAAAACGTAAACACTTTTTGCTGGGAATTTTTATTATAACTAAGGTTCATCCCTAAGCCAGGTAATTAATATAATTACTCTCTAAGGTTAACCCCTATGCCAAGTAAGTAAGGGTCAAAGGAGATTGTAAAAAAATTACCTGAAAGATTTCGGTTCTTTCCAGGCTGGCTACTTTGACTGCTGCTCGTTTCATAGCCTCCAGGTCCTTCGGCTGTTTGGCTTTCTCATGGCGAACCCTGTTGCTACCGTTCAGATCCTCAGAACAGAATCGACAAATCTCGATACGGTCAATTTTGAGAGCTGTCACAGTTGGATGATTTGACTGAAGTTTATGCTTCTTTAACATATGTCTCTGTACAGCTCTTGTACTCTAGATGCCGCCAGTCCCTCTAAGAAGAATTTCCGACGCACGTGTGACGTCAGAACTATTTAGCAGGACGGAGTCTCGTTTGTTATCAGAATTAACCAGACAAATCACTCCCCCAACTAAGAACGGCCATGCACCACCACCCACCAAATCGAGAAAGAGCTCTCAATCTGTCAATCCTTCCGGTGTCCGGGCCTGGTGAGATTTCCAGTGTTGAGTCAAAGTCAGAGTTGCAGTTCACGCATTGTTTAATAATAAATAAACTATGTGTTATTTCTCCGCACTTAAGTCAGTATTAGCGTTACCCGCCAATCGCCACGAGGAGGCTCTGACAAGCGGCGGAGTTGCTTCGACTGGCACAAAATTAGAATGGTTCACAGTGCAGAGCTCTCAATTATGTTCTCTACGCTGTCCTCCACTCCAATCCGAGCTCAAGCTCAATCTAAAATGAGAAGAATGCAAATCAATAATTAAATGTTTATTATGAATGACGTGACAGAGGAATAATTATCACAATAATTATCACAAACTACATACTACTTCTTGACTAAAGATGAGAAATGCTTATTTAATTTTCAGAAACACTAGTGCCTTTCTTAGAGTTTCTGTAGCATCCTTTGGGTTCTCTTTCCAATCGATCAGACCAAGCCAAACTTGCTCAAACTTAGGGTGTCTTTGAGCCAACTTTTCTATGTCTTTCAGAGTAAGTTTTGTTCCCTTTGGTGTTGGTTTGAACACTTGATGCAGGACGACCTTTTGGGCTGGTGAAAACACGCATTTTGGATGGGCAAAGGTAAAGTCACGATACTTCTTCAGAACCTAACAACAGACATAGCAAAGGCCATATTTATAGTCACACTACATACAAGCTTGTTATATGTAGAACCTTGCCCCTAGCTGTGAACAAACTTGTATCCGCCTGACTAAAAATATGACCTCATAACAAGTCACCAAAGTGCAAAAATTACTGATCAAGATTGCTGCTATACTTACAGCGGAGTTTGCATCTCGACTTTCCTTCAGACGCCTAAGGACCACAACCGGTGTCCTCTGTCTCATCTCCCATAATAGAACTTTCACCTGAACCTATGAATGAGAACTTTTAAGTTCAGGTTCAATTACAATCACAATTGTGACACCCCTACAACCTAAAGTTACATTACCGGGGTAAGGTGTGGACGCTTCGGTGGGATGTTGTCAACATCATCGTCAACATCATCATCGTCTTCACCGTCGCTCGAAAAGGCATCAGCACCAAAGGTGTCATCGCGCAAGATGTTAATCTGGTGTCAATTTCATCAACGTTAAACAAACAAATTTTTCGTACAAACATCATTTCGGCAGCTTTTTCTAGCTACAGGAACGTAGTAAAAAGCTGCCGAAACATACATTCGTATGAAAAATGTGCACATTTCACATTAATGAAATTGACACCTGGCCGCCTGATGCAACTCTCTCAAGATCAGT
>JAIYDG010000449.1 GCA_027487625.1 Bacteroidota bacterium | reverse complement strand
TTCCTCCTTGGGCGGGATGATGACACCAGTGCCGGGCGTAGAGCTGACTCCACAGGGGTTGGCGAAGGTCTTGACGGGAACACTCCCTGTGGTTCTGACTCTCCAGGGGTGAGACTTGGCGCTTGAACAGGCTGTCTAGGGGGTGGTTTGGCAGGGACAACTTCAGGGCGCAAGAAACGTCTGTTGCGCCTGTAGTTGCGATCATTCCGGTCTGAGCAGACAATGTATTCCCGCTCGTTTGATCCAAAACTGACAATCGTTCCGGTAGAAGTCCATCGCTTGGAGACAGGGTCCTGGATTCGGACGCGCTGACCTGGAGACAACAGGGGGAGCTCAAATGTGGTCTTACCACCAGACTCATTCTGCTTGTCTCTTAAAGCTCGAACTTCTTGAAGGCGCTTCTCCACCTCATAGCGTGCCTGTGGCCTGAAATGCGCTCTCGATATTGGCAAATTGTCACGAACAGTCCGACCAAAAACAATTTCATTGGGAGAGAGGTTGGTTGGGGACCTGGGTGTGTTCCGGAACAAAAGGAGTCCAGCAGCAATCTCAGCAGGACGGCACCTCTTCGTGTTCCAGTCAAATGTCGCAGTTATCATTTTCTTGGCATTCTTAACAGCTTCTTCTGCTAGGCCATTGGATTGAGGGTAGTGAGGTGATGATGTAACGTGTTGGACACCCCATTCTTTGCAAAACTGACCAAACTCAAATCTGTTGACGTTCTCTCCCTCCATGAATTGAGGTCCGCCATCGGAGTAGATAGTGACGGGAACAGAGAAGGTGGCAAACAGTTGTAACAAGTGGTCGGTCACCTGTCGTGTTGTAGCAGTCTTGCCACACTCAAAAATGTTTGGGTACCCCGAAAACTGATCAACGGTGATAAGGAAGTAACGTCCACCATGCTGTGCCAGATCCATATGAAGGAACTGAAATGGGAACGAGGCAGGCTCATGGTGACGCTCAACTTCTGGTCTGTTTGACGGTGCTCGTTCAACACAACTCTCACACGTTTTGGCAACATTCTTTATGTCTCGTGAAATGTATGGCCACCAGATGGACTTCTTGGCACGTTCTTCCATCTTGTGTGCTCCTTGGTGCATTGCGAGCAGTCTTTTGAGGTATGTCTGACGTAATTCTGATGGGACAAACAATTTCTGACCGTAGACAACGAAGTCATCCACATCGAAGTATAGGTCTTCTCGAAATGGGAAAAACTTTTGAAGATCTTCCGGCACGTCTTCCTTCTTGTCCGGAAACCCTGAGCGAATCAGACTGGCAAGGGCAGTGTACTCTGGGTTCACGTCTGCAAACGCACGGAGTTCTTTCAAGCGTTCATCACGCAACTCTGAGCTGCAGACTTCGTTGACTTGGATTTGTGCGATGTGGACGTCCTCTTCTTCGTCTTCATCGAGTTGGTCAGAGAACTTCGGCTTGGCATGAGGGGCACGGGAAAGGCAATCAGCCTCAATGTTTTCTGTACCCTTGACCCATTTGACAGTGTATTGGAGGTGCATGATCTTCATTTTTAACCTCTGCAACCTTTTGTTTTCAATTTCAGGCAATGAATACCTCTCCAGGATTGGAACGAGTGGTTGATGATCTGTCCAAATTTCAAGTTGCGAACGTGGCAGGCCTTCAATGAACATGGCAGTCTTCTTGGCGGCCCACGCAATTGCCAAGAGCTCAAGCTCAATCATGGCGTAACGGGTTTCGGCAGGGCTCAAAAAACGGCTGCCAGCCTGAACGGTTTTCCAGATACCATCAACCTGCTGCTTGAGGACAAAACCAAGTCCGAACAATCTGGAGGCGTCACAGATCAACCTCGTTTGACGGGATGGGTCATAATAAGCAAGTGTCTTGGATGAACTTAGGTGCTTGCGCGCTTCTTCAAAGGCAGTTTGGTGTTCAGGTAACCATGCAAACTTGATACCTTTCTTGAGAAGGCTTTTAAGAGGAGACAACAACTTGGCAATTTCATCCGAAAAGTTGCAAAGCTGGTTTGCCAGCCCACAGAATGACCTGAGGTCAGTAACATTGGCTGGGATGGGAAACTCCGCTAACGCTTTGCACAACGCTGGGTCAATCTGGTAACCTTCCGAGTTGAGTAGGAATCCCCCAAACAGGACTTCTGGTTTGTTCCACTGGATCTTCTTTGTATTCAGTGTGATGTCGTTGATGTCGCAGGCCTTGAAAAACTCTTCCGCATTGTGAAGAAGTTCTGACTCTGTGTCTCCCATTAGCAGTGTGTCCTCGGTCGTTCGACGACCTTCTGTACTTGAATCGACAGCAAGACCATAACGCAATGTGAACACATCTCCTGCATCTGACTCGCCAAATGGAAGTCTTTTGTAGCGATACCTCCCAAATGGAGTGAGGAACGTGGTTAGAGCTCTGGACTCATCATCCAGCTCAATCTGATGATACCCTTTAAGCGCATCAAACACTGCGAGGTGTTTCTTACCCTTTGGCAATTTGCGCACCACTTCGAACGGAGTTGGTTGAGGGTTCACTGGTCGTTTGACGTACTTGTTGAGTTTAGTGAGGTCCACACACATTCGAATGCCACCGTCCTTCTTTGGTACAACAACAATTGGGTGAAGCCATTCCGATGCCCCAGCGACTGGCTCAATGATGTCTTGGTCAACCAGATCCTGGAGTTCCTTTTTCAATGATTCGCGGTATGGTTCAGCCACATTGCGGGTTGCGCCAGAACTAATAGGTTTGGCATTTTCTTCAAGCTCAATGTGGTGTGGTTTTCCTTTCATGACCTTGCATTTGCCGTCGAACACCCTTGGGTAGCGCGCCATGAGTGCATCCAGATCCGGGTAACCAGTCTTAACTCGGACTACACTTTCAACAGCACTGACAGCTGTAGCACTGACAACTCCATGAGGAAAATTCTGCGGGATCAAATGTAGCCGCTTGAGACATTTGCGAGACAGGATTGGCCTACTCAGATTCTCAATGACAAAGAAAGGTTCAGTTGAGAAAAAATTTCTGTACGTTGCCGTGAGGGGAATCTTTCCCAAAACCTTCAGGGCTGTACCATTAGCCGCTGATGGATTACGGTGTTCTTCTTGGAGATCCTTCGTTGACAGACCAAACAACTTGAGAGTGGATGGGGCGATGCACGAAATATCTGCTCCTGTATCAGGTAAAGCATTTGCCTGGATCGAAACACCATCCGGAGTTGACAACGTCACTTCAATGGTTTCGAGTTCTTCAAACTCGCATTCTGTCCCCGTGACAAACAGTGACCCTACACCAATGTTATGGGCCTGAGGTCCTGCGCTTTGACGCTTTGGAGCTTTGCACACTGATTCCAAATGACCCTTCTTGTCACAGTTGCGACAGGTTTTGTCTGTTGCTTTGCATTCTGGTGCCTTGGATTTGTGACCAGACTTCCCACATGAGTAGCACTTCACATCTTGGGCGTTTCCATGGTGTGCCTGGGACTGGGATCGGTCTGATCCTGAAGTTCGCCAGTTACGAGAAGCCGATCGTCCTCGCTCTTGGCCTCCACCATGGTTCTGCTGGTGTTGGCGTTGTTGATGTTGAGACCGATTCTGACTGTATGCTGAAGTAGCATTTGCAGTTGTCACACAAACGTCACCACCACTCTTGGCTAGCTGCTTGGATGTGCGGAGAGCCTTCTCTTCTTCGAGACAGATTTCGACAGCTCGTTCGAATGTAAGATCCTTCTCCAGGAGTAGCTTCTTCCTCATGTCTGGGTGGGCAACATTACAGCACAAAACGATCATTGGAATCCAGTTGTCGATACTCTTGACCTTGTCGAATTCACACAGTCTGCATCGCTCCTTGATTTCCGTGACAAATGACTCGATTGACTGAGCCGGGTCATGTTTTAGGCTAAACAACTGTGTGATCTGGACGAGCGGGTTTGTGGTGCCCTTGATATAGCACTCCAGTTGGTTGATCAAGAAGTCTGCATCTTCAAGATTTTCAGCTGTGAATCCCTTGTTGTGGATCCACTTTAACGTAAAGTCTGACAAAGCTTGTTGAAGCATGGCCCGTTTCTTCTCTCTGCGGGCTACCCTATCTCTGATGTTGTCCAAATCCTTGACGTGGAACTCCCATCTTGACTTCCAGATCAGAAATGATGCCTTGTCTTTGTCCAAATCGAACTGTGGGGGGCGTACACGAGCATTTGATGAACCCTTGTCACGTCGTAACTCCTCCAGTTGAATCTGAAAGCGGCGTTGGTCTTCACGACGTTGCCGTTCACTGTCGAGCCTTGCCTGTGCAAGGTGAACCTGAGTCTGAGCATTCTGCATTTGCATTGCATGCATCATGTTGGCGAGCATGACCGCAGTTGGGTCGGCGCCTTGTTGAACTTGTGGTGCAGGAGGTAGGGCTGCCAGGACATTGTTGGCTGCATCAACAGCTGCTTGGGCTGCTTCCAGGGCGGGATCCTGTTCAGCAACCACTCCTTGGTCTGCGGCATCCGCGGCATCCAGAAATGCATTTGGGTCATCCCCATTTGCATCAAGATTTTGGTTTGCGTCTTCTCCTTCCATTGTGGGATCAGAGTCTGAATCAGAGAAATCGGTTTGGACAGCTTCGTGGACGCGGTTGTTCAGTCTTCTCCAGGACATAAACTTTAAAATCCGTATTCAGTCTTCAATCAATTTCGAGTCATCCCCGAAATGTACTTATTGCTTGGATAAAATCTGAGTCATCCCCAGATTTCTCCAACACTAGAATACTCTGGCACTGTAAATCGGCTTTTAATCTTCAGTCAATTTCGAGTCATCCCCGAAATGTACTTATAGCTTAGACAAAATCTGAGTCATCCCCAGATTTTTCCAGCACTAACTTTGAGGCAGTGTAACTCAGCT
>JAIYDG010000303.1 GCA_027487625.1 Bacteroidota bacterium | reverse complement strand
TCATCGAAAATTTTTGCCTTTTATGCTTCAAAATTCAATTCTTCAAATATTGCATCTTTAACTAAAGCACATTGGATTCAGTCATCAAAACTAGATTTTTCTTCTGATCTTATCAAAACCACTGTAAATCAGAACTTCAACTTTTTGCATCTTTAACTAACGCACATTGGATTGACGTCATCGAGCCAAAACCAGAATTTTTTTCTGATACCATCCAAACAACTTTCGCTTCAAACCAGCTTCAATTTTTCTCTCTCTCCATGCCAAAAACGATGTTGTATAAATCCCCATGATTTTCGCAGCCGCATCTCTCCACATACAATTTTTCTGCGCGCCGAATTGACGTTGTATAAATTCACACGATTTTCGCAACAATTTCAACGCATTTCGACAACATTATTTTTCTCAACATTTTTTCTGCAACTCACATACATGTTCGAGACCTCACCAAACGTATCTTAAAAACGCTTCATGTCAACGCAGTCATCTCTATTCGAATTAGTGGACAACTTCGATAGAGCACTTACTCCGTCAAACCGTCTCACGTACGTCTCACCAGATTTTACAGTCCGCATTTTCACGGAAATACTGTCACAAGTCCGTCAACGTCGCCAAGAGGAAAAACTCATCAAGCAACAAGAACAAGTAGAATTGCAAATAGCCGCGCAAAATCAAAAAGCAGTCAAATTCGCAGAACCAATCGAAGAAACAAATTCGCCAAAGTCAACAACCAAATCCAAGCAAACTCAAGCCAAAAAGCAAAAATCACGCGCACCAAAAGCAGATTATCAGAGACTTGATCAACTCAACACGCTTCTACAGCAGTGGCAGGTTTCACAACCTCCAGCATATTCTAAATGCCAGTCCCAATAATGAACCATAATTCTGCGTTCCAACAATATAATCAGACAGAAAGAGTCTCAACTTCGTCAAGACCAGTCCAGCCAATTGCGGTTCTACCATCACAAACGATTCAGACTAGAAGTCCTCCTCCAGCACAAAGGGCACACAGCAGAAGCCCACCTCCACCTCCACCACCAAGAGAAAGATCAACTGCAGACCGAGACTACAGCACCCTTCACATAAATGCAACATTATATGAAGCAACAGACCTTCTCAACAATCTGATTCACCAAGCCAATCAAATTCATCACCTCATCAGAACCATTCATCATCAACTCAACGTCGACCTTCCATTCAGACACGTACAGAACTTACCAGAAGTCTACAACACAAGAAATCAGTCTTCACGACCATAACTGCATCCATGCCTTCAGAAGAATTCATTTCGCTCAACAGACAAGTCAACAAGCTTTCAGACCAACTCAGCCTCGATAACACAAGATCTGAACAAATTGACACACTTCGCAAAACCATCAACTGCCTTGCGCAAATGTACCATATTTCAAAGCCAATGAATGCAGAACAAACCACTATCATCAAAGCATACCATAGAACGGTAATTGACATATACGACATCATCAAAAATCAATGAATAATTCGCAGCAACAAGCATCATCAACCGCCACATCGCAAAGTCCGGGCTCATCAAAACAACCTTCTATTGCAACAATCATTTCACCAGGGCAAATAACGGCTTTTGAAAACTTCATCACGCAATTAAATGCAGCAAATCCAGACTTGCCACATCAAACTACAATAAATCGACCATTGACATACCAAATTGCACTCACACCACCACCTCTGGAAACAGAGTTTCCTTATCCAGCAACAATCAGAACTTTCAAAACAGCAATCAACATCATCGCACATATTTTTCAAATTTTGCCAAGACGAACATATCAACTCAAACCAGACAACAAATATCTGCAAAACACAATTGCCAGATGGTACACCAGACTTGAGACAATCATACCCTATATGAACACACAACAAAAAGAAGTCCTAGAAGAATCTTTGGAGTACACACAGAAAACAATTGCATGGTACTACAATTGCAACACGGAAGAACTACAGGAGCAACTCTTCATAACCACATCAGAAATCTACTCACCTCAAACTCTACTGCTTGAACTCATCCTTTGCTCACAAATCTTGTACGAAGTGGTTCCAAAGTCAGTACAAAAGCACACCAAAGCAGCCACAAATAGCTACGCTCATCAATCAACATTATTTCAACTCATTCAGTCAATCATCGTTGCAAATAATCTACCTTTCGACCAATATGCAAATTCCTACTTCAGCAAACTAAAGGCATTACAGAAAGCAATTACCAAGCACTACAAACTACAAATCCCAGCAAGTCTACTACTTCCGTCATATTACTGATCAACTATTTATGGCAATTCCGATCAGAGATCCTTTCCATGAACAATTCTACCATCTCCTCGAATTTATCAACAAAACCATCACGGAAACTACAACTCACGGAACCTCGCTGGTTGAACTCAAAAAAGAGACATCTCACATTCTTAGAAGAATACTCTTCGAAATTCAACGACAGTCAAGCCTCATTCACAGTCACCTACTTTCAGAAGAACAGAAGAATTTACTTCGCGAAACAGTCAAAGCCATCATTTTGAATATTCACACGAAATATAACACCAAGCCTGCTTCAGACCTTTTCGAGAAACCTACATTAATGGAATGATGTGCCCAAATTGCATCCGTCAAATTGCATTCCTATTTCTAATTCTCAGAATCTTCCAAATACTTCTACAGTATTATTATTACCACAAATTTGCAGCTGCTATCAAAACTCAGCCAATCACATTTCAAGAACCAGGTCCAACAATCTTCTAAATGTCAGTATCACAAGTTGCACTTTTTATGAGAGCTACACGTCGCATTATTCGAGAAATAAGACCCTACAGAGGAGACGAAGAGCTTATGTCAAAAGTCACAAGAACAGTCATTTTCTCAACTTACATGTGGCTTCGCGACATTTGCCCAGAAGAAACTCTAGAAGACACCAGAGACGTGGACCGAATCTATGAAGATTTAATGCACACCATTCACATTCGATTCTATACACATCAAATTGGTTCAGTCTATGATCAACCTGTCTAAGCAACACACATGTCAGCAAATCTTCTCATTGCACTTTCTCATCTTGGAGTCATAATACGCGATTACCTACCAACTATACCAGAAGAAGAAACCACAGCAATCAAATCATTAAGAATCAGACAACTCGTTTTCTCCTATTATTCACACATGCGTCTTTTACTTCAAGTATGCGAAATTAATGATCAACGACAATACTCTAGATGGGATTCTAAATTCAGAGAAATCATCAATGACATTCATCTCCATTTTGGCACAATTCAGACAGTCCCATACAACGAATGGCCTCAAAGTTAATTCTCACCAAAATTAATTGGCAAACATGACATCTCAACAATTAACAGAAGTATTCAATCAGCTCCATTTATTCATCGAATCATTGCCACAGCCTCAACATAATCAAACCTTGTCAGACTTTACAAGAGGATTCAACTACGACTTATTCAAGACACTCTCACCTAGGTGCTTTGATCTATATAACGAACAAGCCACCAGCCAAAAGCAGCAGTTGCTCACCAGCTTCGAATCAGTCAACACCTCAATTCACAACAAATGCCAAACAGCCCCAAAGTCAACTTCAAGAATTGCAATACCTCAATACCACGAAATCACATACAGCTTTCAACATCAACCTCAAACTACATTCAGGGAACCACCACCTCCATACCCAACTCAACATCATCACTCAACACACAACTATCAGGCACACATAACATCATTCAGTAATCCACAAGCAGGCACTTCAACAACACCATCTACACAACATCAACAACCTCTTCAGTATCAAGAACCCTCAACATCATTCAATCTTCCACAAGAAGGCACATCAACAGCATCATACACTACACATCAACAACCTTCGACATCATACAATCATCAACAAGAAAGCGCTTCAGAAACACTTCCCATCCAACAACAGCAACCACAAGGAAGTCCTCAGCATCAGCAAACCTACACTGAACTACAACCTATTCAACAACAAGACAGTTTCATTCAACTTCCACCTATTTCAGAATCACCAGAGAGTCCAGAAGCAGTAACAATTACAGAAGAAGAAAT
>JAIYDG010000662.1 GCA_027487625.1 Bacteroidota bacterium | reverse complement strand
CAAAGATTATAAAAATGCCAAAAGGTATTTAAGTACAACCTATGCTTTAATAATCATTATTTGTAGTTTGATTTTCATAGGATTTGAAATCATCAATCCGTTTTTAAACTGGAATTCAATTTTGAATTCAAACAATTTAAAAACAGATGAATTTAATATCCTGATTCAATTTGTGTTTTTGTTTCTGTGTTTAAAAATGATATTGTCAATTTTAACCACATCCTTAATAGCAGTGCATAAAGTTGCAGCAAGCGGTGTGCTTGAATTAATGGGTTCCTTATTAAGTTTTTTAGGGATTTATTTTCTTTCTAATTTAAGCAGTGGTTCATTGTTATGGGTAGGATTGGTATTTAGTTTTTCACCTATTTTGGTGCTTATTTTCGCAACAATTTATTATTTCAAAAGAGATTTTTCGAACATCAAACCAGATTTTAAATCCATAGATTTTTCATTAAGCTCACAATTATTTGGAAAGGGAATACAGTTCTTTATTCTGCAAATTGCTGCTATGTTTATGTTCCTTTCGAACAATATTATTATAACTCAGTTATTTGGTCCGCTTTCGGTAACACCATTTAGTATTGTAAGTAAGTTATTTTCTATTCCTACAATGGGATTTACAATTTTAATTACTCCGTTTTGGTCGGGATTTGCAGAAGCATATCATAAACAAGACCATTTATGGATAAAAACCACTATAAATAAATTAATAAAATTTTGGTTAGTCTTAATTTTAGCGATGTTGGTTTTTGTGGCTATTTTTGATTTTCTAATCAAAATTTGGATTAAATCACCTTTAGATTATCCATTTTTATTGGTAATTTTTAATGCATTATTTATTGTAATCAGTAGCTGGAGTTCAATTTTTGCTCAATTTTTAAATGGTGCAGGACTTATTCGTCTTCAATTTTATTTGTCTATATTTCTGGCAATTATCAGTATTCCAATGTCTTTGTTTTTATGCAGATATTTGGGTTTTGGAATCGAAGGTATCATGTTATCAAACATTATTTGCTTGTTACCAGGAGCATTTTTCGGACCTATCCAATACCATCTTATTATGAATAAAAAAGCCAATGGTATTTGGACTAAATAACCTTAATTTGTGAGTTACATGGCTAATATGGAGATAAAAATTCCGGTATATCAACCTTCTCTTTCTGGTAATGAAAAGAAGTATGTAAATGAATGTTTAGATTCTACATGGATTTCTTCAAAGGGAAAATTCATATCAGAATTCGAAAAAGGTTTTGCTGATTATATTCAAATTAAACATGCAAC
Source organism: Bacteroidota bacterium (assembly GCA_027487625.1). Taxonomy (GTDB): domain Bacteria; phylum Bacteroidota; class Bacteroidia; order UKL13-3; family UKL13-3; genus CAISCU01. The sequence continues at coordinate 4,324 of JAIYDG010000662.1, read as the reverse complement.
TGCGGTTTGCAATGGCACTGTTGCGATACATTTGGCATTATTGGCTTTAGGTATTGGACCAGGTGATGAAGTTATTGTTCCAACTTTAACATATATAGCTTCTGTAAATGCTATTACCTATACAGGCGCTACACCAGTTTTTGTTGATAGTTTGCCAGATTCTTGGCAAATGGATATTAAAGACGCTGAAAGGAAAATTACTGATAAAACTAAAGCAATCATGGCCGTTCACCTTTATGGAAATGCCTGTGATATGGATGAATTGGTAGAAGTTTGTAATGAAAATAATCTGTTTTTAGTTGAGGATTGTGCAGAAGCAATTGGTACTTTATACAAAGGAAAACATGTTGGAACTTTTGGTAATATTTCTACTTTTAGCTTCTTTGGAAACAAAACTATTACTTGTGGTGAAGGCGGAATGGTTGTTACAAACGACGAAACTTTAATAGATAGATCTGTTCATTTTAAAGGTCAAGGCTTAGCCAAACACAGACAGTATTGGCATGATGTTGTTGGATATAATTATAGAATGACAAATATTGCTGCTGCAATTGGATTGGCTCAACTCGAACAGATTGAAACTTTTCTTCAAAAAAAGAGTCAGGTTGCAGCTTGGTATCGTGAAGGATTAAAGCATCCTAATATTCAATTTCATGAAGCTAATTCAGACGTTTATCATTCATATTGGATGTGTTCAATATTGGTAAATGATGCTTCCTTAAGAGAGCCTTTACGTGAAGAATTGGCGAAATTTGGTATTGAAACAAGACCTTTGTTTTATCCAGTTCATACAATGCCAATGTATAGTAAAAACTTTCAAAAACACCCAGTTGCAGAAAGCTTAGGATGGAGAGGAATTAATCTACCTAGTTACCCCGATTTAACAAAAGATCAAGTTTTTGAAATTTGTAATATCATTAACCAATTCAATTTTTAAAGTGGATTTAGTATTTGGAACATCAGGTTTTGCGAAAGAATTAGATTCTTTTTTTTATGATATTAAAGAAGCCAGTTTGCCTTCTTTTAAGCCTGACTTTTTTATTGGAAGAGATTTTATTGGCCAACAAATTAGCGACGTAGAAATTATTTCTGAAGAAGATTTTAAATCAAGAGTTTCAAAAGATTCTGAGGCAAATGCTTTTATTGCAGTGGGTTCGCCTATCATAAAAAATAAGATATTTAATATGTTGGCTGAGTATAAAAGTCTCAAATTTCCAACAGTTATTCATCCTAAATCATCATACGACAAAAGACCAGGAAAAGTAAGTTTTGGGCAAGGAACAATTGTTTGTCCGGGTGCAGTTATAACCACAGAAATTAATATTGGTGATTTCGTTTTGGTTTATTTAAATACTACCATAGGACACGAAACTAGTATTGGTAATTTTTCAACTATTTCACCCGGAGCAAATATTTCTGGTAATGTAAAAATTGGTAAAAATGTTTTTATTGGAACAGGAGCAATGGTTCTTGAAAGGTTATCGATTTGTGATGATGTTGTGATTGGTGCTGGTGCTGTTGTAAATAGGTCAATTACAGAACCAGGGGTATATGTAGGTGTTCCTGCAAAAAGAATTAAATAATGAAAGTAGGGATTCCAATAGCAGGTTTTATGGATTGGGGAGGGGGAATTGATTTCCTTAGAATCATCCTAAAAGGACTAAATGCTGTTCAGGAAAATCATAATTTGCAATTGGTGATTTTAGCACCAGAAGCTAAAGAATTATCCTATTTAGAAAAATTTAAATTACAGATAAAAAAAACGATAAACTACCTAAGTAATTCAAATAGGTTTACTACTTCAATACCTAAACACGATATTCAACAAGTTAAAATTACTTTATCTAAGGAAGCCAGATTTGAATTTTTATTGTATCCTAATTCAAAGAAAGATTTAATTCAAATTTGCAAACATAAAAACATTGAAGTTTTAGCTCCTTCCTATTTTAATTTGGGAAGCAGTTTTCCAATTCCATGGGTTGGATATATTCCCGATTTTCAGCACAAATATTATCCGGCATTTTTCTCAGCAAAAGAGCTTAGAATCAGAGAAAAAATTTTTGTAAATTACCTTTCAGAAGCCAAAACCATAGTAGTAAATGCTAAGGCTGTAAAAAACGATATAACTAAGTATTATGGGGATGTAAAAGCTGAGATTTTTTCACTTCCGTTTTGTCCTCTTTACAATTCATCAGAACAATTAAAGGGTGTTGATATTAGCAAATTCAAGTTACCTGAAAACTACTTTTTAATTTCAAATCAGTTTTGGAAACATAAAGACCACGCTACTGCATTTAAAGCATTGGCAGAGTTTATCAAACAGAATAAAAACGAAGTTCATTTAGTATGCACAGGTTCAATGTCTGATTACAGATTTCCTGATTATATCAACTACTTAAAGCAATTGATTGTTGATTTAGGAATTGAAAAGAACTTGCATTTATTGGGTTATATTCTAAAAGAAGAACAGCAAGAGATCATGTTAAGATCAAAGGCTTTAATTCAACCTACCTTGTTTGAAGGAGGGCCAGGAGGAGGCTCTGTATATGAAGCTTTAGCTTTGGGTGTACCAGTTTTAATGAGTGATATTCCAGTTAATAAAGAGATTAATAATCCTTTGGCTTATTTTTTTATTGCAGGAAATGAAAATAGTTTGGCAGCAAAAATGTTGGAACTTTTAAATGTTGAACATATGGATCGCAATTCATTTAAAGAAAATCAATTGAAAGAAACATTGGCTTTAGGTGAAATGATTTTATCTGCTATCAAACAACAAATGAAAAATGATTAAGAAGTTTGAAATAGCACTCATTTATACAATTGGTGTAATTTTATTAACTAGTTTGTATGCATTTACGGGTGTAACTCATATTTCTTATATTCCATTTTTTATAGTAATTCTAGGCATTACGGGCTTTTATACATTTGTTCGTTTTAATGCTGAGAAGTTTATCAACTTAACCAATAATTGGAATGTTGCTTTCTTTTTTATCAGCTCAAGTTTTTTAATGATCATTCCATTTTTTAATAATGGTGCTGAAATTAAAATCAATGATTTGGTTCGAGTAGTTTCATATTGTTTATTTTTTTCATGGGCTTTTTTCTTGTTTGATAAAGCTGAATCCATGAAGAACTTCTTGTTTAAACTTTGTCTTGCAGCTTTACTTGTTTTGTTTTTAGAAGGCTTGGTTTATATAACAATGCCATTGGTTATGACCCTAATGTTAGCAAAAGAGCCCGATAGATTATATGAAATGACAGGTTCATTAGGTGATAGAAATTCATTCGCCAATGCTATGGTTTTTTTATTAGCTTTGATTCTAATTACATTACCTCAAATGAAAAAAGTTTATAAATTACTTTTTTTAGTTTTTGTGATTGGAATTACTGTGTTTTTTGTTGAAAAATCAGGCTCAAGAGCGGCATTGTTAATGATATTTTTATTACTAACAATTCAAGGTTATAATAAAATTACTAAGAAGGGTTTAATTTATATCCTCATTGGTGGAATAGTTTTTTCAATGATATTTCTTGCTTCATTACCTGCTTTGAAAGAATATGCTTTGCAAAATCCTGCATCAAGTATTTCAAGGTTATTTTTCACAGATTCAAATCCAAAATCTATAGCTAGTAATATTGAAAGAGCAAATTCAATTTATGCAGGATTAGATTTTATACTTCATAATTATATTATTTTTGGACCAGGTTCATTTGCTTTCGAAAGCGAATGGTGGGCCTTTACAAACCATGAAAGTCATTTTCCTCACAATGTTTTTATATTTATCTGGTGCCAATATGGTTTGTTTTCAATAGCCTATTTTTATTTTTTGTATATAGCAATTAAAAGAGGATTGAAGTCTAAACTATATTCAATACTTGCTATTTATAGCATTCAATTTATCTTTTCACCCAATGCATTTTATTATGTTTACGCATTTTTGGTGATGTTCATTATCGATATTAATTTCTTTTTATTGAATCCTCCAAATAAAAATGGAGCGCTTTCAATTCCCCAAAACTAAGAACCAACATTTTAATGACCTTAAAATCCTTTGTTTAAAACGATTTTAGCCTTTATATTTGATTCCTAATTTGTGTTGAATTGACTGATAAAGAGCAAGATAATCAAAGAATAAATGATACTAGAAATTCAAATCCATTGATTTCAGTGATTTCTATTAATTACAATTCTGCTTTTGAAGATGTTCAACTAACCATCAATAGTGTTTTAAATCAATCATACCCAAATCTTGAATACATCATTATTGATGGAGCTTCTACAAATGGTTCCTTAGATATTATTAAATCCTTTCAAAATAAAATT
>JAIYDG010000238.1 GCA_027487625.1 Bacteroidota bacterium | reverse complement strand
TTTGAGAAATTGAAAGTAAAAAATGAGCTTATGTTATTCGAATTATATAAACTTTATTTTAAACAAAACTAGAATTGATAAGAACCTATTTCTTAGGTTAAAAGCCCCATTTTGTAGTCGAAGAACTACATTAATTTCAATTAACAGCTACAATAATACACAAAACTCCATTCCATCTTTGTAGTGCATAAATATGCACGCAAAATGAACATTGTAAGTAAAGTTAAACCAATACTTTTTTTTATTGGGAACCTCCTAAAAAAAAGGAAAATTTTGTATCTGTTTTTTTTTGTCACTTTTCCTTTCATTCAAGTTCTTGGTCAAAGCCCCAATTTTGAAATAAGAATTGAAAATGAGTCGATGGTATCATCTAGCGAGTATCAATTCGACATTATGGTTTATGCCCTCCCACCAACAAGTTCCATAGAAAACTGTGGCTTACAAATACAATTACAATATAATACATTATGGCTAGGCCTTAATCCGGGTCTTCTCTCTTTTGGCCTTGTATCTGGAACTTCACAATTTGGAGGTACAGGTGTAAAACCATCCCAAATTCCTAACAACTTTAATAGTAGCAATATTGGTTATTTAGTAATTTCAAGGATAGTTGTAAACCCAGCTTTTAAGGATAAAGGAGCTACTATTAACCAAAATGGCTTAAGACTTGGCCGATTTAGGTTTACAAACTCAACAGGATTTGATAACAATCATCTCCCTCTATTAAGATTTAGTCATTTAGGTATAGGAAACAGTTGGCAGGTAAATATTGGAGGTGTAGTGACATCCATTTTAAAGGCATCTACTAATTCTCCATTACCCACAGGTATTGAAATAACTAACCAAACTAAGCTCATTTCTCCTATGTATTTTAGCAATGGAACATGGCAAGGATTTGCTTTTGATGGATTAACAAATGGGAATTTAAGCATCTTAAATAACCCAAATTCAAATTTGGATGTCCATATTACATCTCCCTTTAAGGCTTCTCAGAATTTGGCTGTAAGAAGTTTAACTTTAAGAGATTCTGGCAGCCTAGACATGGATACTTTCACGCTTCGTTTAGGCAATAAATTTAATCGAAACAGTTTACCTATAAATTTGAGTAAAGCTAGTCTTGTTTTGGCAGGAAATACCATGACAACCAGAACACAAAATTTGAATATTGGTAGTTTCCATTGTAAGCGGTTGGGATATGGTGGTGCAGGCACCAAAACTTTATCCGATACTTGTTATATAAGTACTGAAGTGTTTAATGATTCTGGGTCGGCTGTTTTAAATGGTGCAGGAAAACTTGTACTCAAATCAGATTCAAATGGTAGTGCTATAATTAGTAAAATAAACAACAACTCTATCATTGGAAATGTAATCATTGAACAGTATATACCTGGTGGAAGGAGGGCATTTAGATTTATTGCAAATCCACTTTCTAATCCTTTATCGGGTGCGCAACTGAGAGACAACATTTTTGTTACTGGTAATGGTACTGGAACTACTATCATTGGAGCCGAAAACTCAAATGGATTTGATTATACTGTTAGTGGAAATCCTTCAGCCTTTGCTTATAATACAGCTAATGGAAACGGCTCCACTGTTAATGATCCAGGCTGGACCTCAATCTCTAACGGTAATTCCTCCTCAATACAAGTTGGCGGCGCTTGGAGAGTACTCATAAGGGGTGACAGAAGTAATGTAGGTGTACTTAATGGAACTATAACAACTGCCAATCCTGTGACTTTAGATTTTGCAGGACCCATTAACGATGGCAGAAATCCTCAAATTACCTTGGTAAAGTCTAATGGAAATGGTTTTAACTTATTAGGTAATCCATTAAACTCAAATATCAATGCTGCTAATATGGTAACAAATGCCAACCTCTCTTCTGGCATTTGGGTTTGGAATCCTTACCTCGGAACACGAGGTGGGTATACTGCTGGTATTAGAACCAATAATTTCATTATACCCGCGCGTGCAGGCTTCTTTTTAAAAGTAAACGACTCTATATCAAATTCACTTAATGTTGGTACGGTTAGTTTTCCAGAAAGCACAAAGGTATCAACCATTGAATCCTTTCAAGCATTTAAAACAGGTAACAACCAAATAGTAATAAACTTGGAATCGCAAGAATTGATTTGGGACAAGTTAAGCATACATTTAAATGGAAATTCAGAGGAAGGTTTCGACAATGAGGATATAGAGAAATTGTATAATCCCGAAATAAATATTTTTAGTAAAAACTCTTTGAACAAATCACTTGCCATAGACCAAAGAAAACTTACAGCGCAAATTATTCCACTTGGTTTATTGTCTTCAATTGAACAAAACTTAGTTTTAAATTTTAAAGGAACAAATATACCTGAACACATGAATTGCTACTTAAAAATAGGCAACTCACAATTTCCGATAAATGAAAATTCAAAAATCCCCATCAAAGTATACAAGAATAATTCAGCCGATACCTTATCCTATTCTTTAATTTTAACCTCAAAAACCAATAGTTTACAAGAGGAATTTATAGAAAGAAAATTCATAATAACTCCTAATCCTGTCAATGATGAAAACGAGATAAAAATAGTTGCCTTAGGCTTAGAATTTAATAATCAACCAACCAATTATGCCATTCATGACTTGAGAGGGAATGTATTAAAAACAGGTGTCCACAATTTTCAAAATGCCAGTACATTGGCCATTCCAATTGCCGACCTAACATCAGGCTATTACCAAATTTTAGTTCAATCTGATGGCTTTATTTATAACCTACCTTTTATTAAATACTAATCCTTTAAAATTATGCTAAAATAAATGACCATATCGACTTGAAAATAGCATTCATTGGGAATTTAATCAATACCAACAAATAAATTATATAATGAAAAAACACATTTTAAAACTCATGTTTATCCTTTCAGTTGCACCCATTTTTTACACATTGAATGCAACTTCGTCTGGAGGATTTGATATAACTGCATCACCAGGTGAAGGCGCCTGTAATTCTTGCCATATTGGAAACTTAAATCCCGACAATCTAGGTTCCATATCTATAACTGTTAATGGCACTTCAAACGTAAACTCCTTCACTCCAAATGGTCTTTATGATATTGAAATAACAAGTACACATAGTGGAATCAATAAATTTGGATTTTCATTTAATACACGGTACCGAGGAATAACCTTTGAAAATGCTGGAACATTTGAAAGTGCAGGGCAAAGTGGAATAACCATTAAAGAATACGTTACGCACAATGCAACCGGTATTTGGTCGAATACAGGAACAAAAAAATGGCGCTTTAAATGGAGAGCTCCACAAAACCCTAAGAAGGATATTATCACTTTATATGCAATTGGGGTTATGGGGGATACTGACAGTACTACACGTGGAGAAAAAGTATATAATGACTCAATCAACCTTGTTTTAAGTACCACATCTGTTAAAGAGGAATCGATATCTAAGATGATAGAATTAAAGCAGAATGGCAATAACCTAATCATTGAAACAAAACTTGATCTTAATAAAATCAAAATAGCATCTATTGATGGAAAAAGTGTCCCTACAATAAATTCAGAAAAATCAGCTAATGGTTATTCTTTAACTATACCAGAAAACTACCATGGTATATTCTTATTATACATTGAAAAGAATAATGAAAATTATGTAAAAAAAATATTCTTGCCATAAGTTTAGGTTAGCAAGGTTTGATTATTAGGAAAGTATACTTTTGTTAAATGTATGTTGCCTCAACATTTTTAAAAACAAAAAAGTATCTTCTTATTTGGGTAATTCTGTTGCAGGGAATATGTGCCAATGCTTCACTGAGGTGGTATAGCCCTGCCAACGGTCTCCCAGAACGGGTTATTTGTTCCATATCCTTTGATAAAGAAGGAACTTGCTGGGTTGGGGCTCAAACCGACATTTATTTATTTAATGGGAAGAGTTTCTTTAGTTATAGAAATTTTCTTGATGAAAATCCAAGAAGCAACAGCTCTTACTTTCATGTTTTAGCAGCCAATCCAAAAACGCTTAAGATACTTGTGGCAAGTAATTCAGAACTATTTAGCCTTGAACCCTCTAAAACAATAAAAGGAAAGCTCACCAAAACAACTCAATACCAAAACACCACTTCAGCCTTTCATAACTTCTATATCAGTAAAGATTCTGTGCTATATGGTTGGAACGAATCCACTTATTTTTTTTGGAGACTAAAGGAAGAAAAACCAATTATCATTAAACACAATGGAAGATATACATTTCATAAGGGTACTAATGGCAAATTGTATTTTGAATCCAAAGTTGATTTTGGGGAATTTGTCCATGGTAAGCCTATAACAATTGGTATTTATACCCCAAAACAAAAAGCTACCTTTATCCCTTCCACTGCAGGTTTTCTCATAGGACAAGTATTATTTGGTAAAAAGGAGATATTAAATAATCTGAAAGACTTCAACCTTACCCTTGAAGAGATTTCTAATATTATTAGAGCACAAGGAGCGAAATGGGCACCTGGAGGAATTGATTATAGAGCCTTTTCACCTGGTCCAGATAGTTCTATTTGGTTTGCTACAATAAATGGACTTATCATCTATCAACCAAGCAGCAAAAGAATCAATGGTTTTGTATTACCCAAAAGTTGTAGAGGTATTGTGCACGATTCAATAACTGGTAAAACTGCCTTTGTTTTTTATAATGGTTTTGCCATATTTAATAAGGAAGGAAAATTACTCAAACAAGTAAACCTGCATAACATTTATTTTAATGAAGGTGTACTTGTTGGCCACCAAGCAATATTCCTTCCAGAGGGGGAACAAAAAAAGATTCTTATTATAGATTTTCAAACGAACGGCTACCAAATAACAGAGTTCCCTCTACCAGAGCATCCATTAGGCATAAAGTTTTTAAACAAACAAAATATGCTAATTGGAGGAGATAGCTTGATTTATTTTTCTGTCGACAAAAATGGCCTTTTTTCAATCCAAAAAAGTATTAACACTAAAGTAAGCGGTATTAAAAAAATTGTCTTTTTGCCAGAAGGTGATGTGTTATTAGTTGTGCAAACGGGTTTGTTTCATTTTAACCCAGTAAACAATAAGCTTACACTTCTCAGCAATCATTCTTTTAAAACTATTGTTTGGGATGGTAAAAAATGGATTGCTATTACAGATGCAGGAATGCTCGTATGTGGGGATAGAAAGAAAATTCTATTCAACACCCAATTAAACCAAAGGCTTCTTTTCAAACAGGTTTATGAAATGATCCATCATCCAAAAACAAACACATTATGGTTAGCAAGTGATAATGGTATTTTTCTAATTTCTTCAGATTTATCTAAACCAGTATTGCGCTTAAGCGAAGAAGATGGATTTTACAGCAATGAATTTAATACTTTTTCTGCCCTTAGTTCTAAGAACACCCTATTTGCAGGTGGATTAAATGGCGTAAACTATTTTGAGCCCCAAAACTATTTAGTAAAAAAATCCGCCCGACTTTGTTTTTATGAAAAGATAAATAATTTAGGTGAATTAGATTTTTATTATATCTGTAAAAAAGATAGCCAGTTAAACTTCCAATCAAATCAAAACAATATTCGATTGTATCTTTCAGAATTTGGTTCAGGACAATCATTTATTCATATCACAGAAAAAGAGGGAAACACTATATCTGGGAGTAGGTTCGAAAATAAAATTGAATTGTACGGACTTCCTTGGGGCGAACACCAATTTGCAATTTCACAAGCTGGATTAATTGAGGACATGGATGTCCAAAACATAAACATATCAATAGCATTTCCTTGGTATTTGCGGTGGCCATTCCTTATTTTTTTAAGTCTTTTGATTGTGTTAGGAATTAAGGCTATAATAGAAATTAGGCGAAAGATATTAAAAGCACAATATGTTGAACAAATAGAAATAAATAGAAAAGACATGTACATGGTTATTGCACATGACTTGAAGAGTCCAATGAATAGCTTTACTCATTTGTTAAAATCAGTTTATTTTTTATTAAAAAACAAGAGGTATAATGATTTATCTTTAATAGAAAAAGAGTTAATTCACACCTCTGAAAGTGTTCAATTAATTTTGTCGAACTTATTAGGACTAGGGGAATATGAGAACAATAATGATAATAATTTATCGGTTCTCGACATGAATGAATTTTCAACTGAATTAGACAGAATATATCGGATATTATCAGAAACAAAAAACATTACATTCACAATAAAAATAAGCCCTTGTCCTCCACTAATCATTGACCATAAAGCTATTCATTTGGTGATGCAAAATTTAATAGACAACGCTATCAAACATGGTTGTTTATTTGTAAAAGTTCGCTTTTCATTTTTTGAAAAACGAAGTTTACTTATAATAGAAGTTTCAAATAGCATTCATCAAGAACAATTAATCAGGACCAAGGAAATAATTAACCTATTAAAACATAAGAAAAACATCAACCCTGGTGAAATAGGAAACAGCTTAGGAGTTGTTATCCTTTCAAAATACTTCATTCAACTAAAAGCAAAAGTTAGCTTAAAAATCAAACCTAAAAATGAAGTACAAATAAAGTTAGCCATTCCTGTTGAAATAGCTAAAACATAAATACTTAATTTATAGATTGAGTTGTTAGTCTATCACTTATTGATTTATTAAAAGGGTCCAAAGTCCATTACTAATAAGATTTAACAAAATCAGATAATCCCCCACTCATCCTCCCATTCATTCCCATACCAAACAATTACTTTTTGTTTCTTTCTTTGGCTTACATCACAAATTCAGAATAATTATCTCTATTTAAATTTTTGTCTGTGCAATGTAAGATTCAACAAATCCTTTTGGAAATTTAAAACGTTCATTTGCTTTCCATTTAAATTCATAAGCATTTATAACCCCACCTTTTTCTTCAATCCAGTCAACTTCCTGCTGTTGTGCCGTTCTCCAGAAGTAAGTATTACTAAAAATTTGCTGGTATTTAAGCTTTTTTATCCTTTCAGATTTCAAAAAATTCTACAATACTTTTCTTCAAACAGACAAAATTAGGTGTTTTTAAAAAGCTCTCTATCCACTTTGACATGGCCTAAAATTGTGAATGGTTTTAATGCTATTTAGTTAGTTGATATCCTCATATAAAGCAAAAAAATACACATGGTTAATCACTCAAACTACTCATTTGTTCAAACAGAAATTCATCAATTTTTAAAATTTTACAATTCCTTTTTTTTTTTTTTTTTTAGACTTTTGAATTTTTAATAAATCTTTGAGATTTAGATTCAAGCCATCAAACTATATTTAGGCTTTGAAACAGCCAAAATCATGAAACCCTATTTACAATTTGTAAAAATTATAATTTGTGCAGTTTTAATTTTTACATCACTAAAAGTTAACTCACAATCTAACATTGCCCCACAAGCCACAGTAAGTGCATTTGGATATAATTTAATGGGGACAGATTGGAATCAAATCAAAGACCAAAATTTAGGTAATTGTGAAACATTTCAATGCAAACTTTTCACAACAAACCCAACAAACGGGTTAGAATACATGCAATGGCAGTGGCCTATTTCAAGGCAAATCAGACAAATTATAATTCATCATGGACAAACTACAGGTAACTTTCTAACAGGAGGTACTGTCCAATTTTGGAATGGAAGCAGTTATGTAAATTATTTTACTTTTTCTAACCTCAATCAATCGAATTGCGTAAATACAATTACCTTACCTAATAATATAAATACATCAAGACTTCGAATAGTAAATTTGGTTCCCGGGGTGGGATTTCAAGGAGACTTTACTTTCCGTGAAATTGAAATAATCCAAAGTCCTCTTCCAAATGATATTGGAATATCAAGCATAGATACACCTACAACTTTTACTCCAGGTATTCAGAATTTTAAAGTAACAGTAAACAATTTCGGTTCAAACCAAATTAGTAATTTTAATATAAACTGGCAGGTTAATGGGGTTCTTCAAACCCCCATTCCATTTAATTTATTGCTGGATTCATTAGGTGGCAATTTATCAACAAACCAATCTGTAAGTTTGGGCAATTTCATGTTTTCGAATAACAAAGCCTATACAATAA
>JAIYDG010000361.1 GCA_027487625.1 Bacteroidota bacterium | reverse complement strand
TTTTAACTCCAATTTTTTTATCATTTAAATATTCAGATTTTAAGTTATAAGGAGTAAATAAAATTTCATACTTTTTGCAAAAATTTGTGTCATTATTTATTGCAGAAATCAAACCTTCAAATAATACTATTTGATTTGAATCCAATTCAATTTTATCCTTTCTAAACTCTATTAAACATAAATATGAGTTTCTTGGATTTAATGCAATCAACACATTCGAAAAAATTACAGTTATAACTATAATTATTAGACTTTTCATTATTCCTTTCCGCAATTAGTTTCTTTAAATGGTAGTTATCTGCACCTAGAACGAAGGCCAATTGCAAGACCTGTTTGCCCTCTAAAAGGCTCCTCTATTATTCCTGCATCCATAAAGAGAATAAAAGAATTTTCATCTATTTTATATTTTGTTTTAAAATATTCTTTCAAACCTAAAAACCGCTCAAATCCAATAAACTTATTTTCATAAAACTCTACTTTAGAAGTATATGGCTGAATAACTAAATAATATTCCTCAAAAAAATCATTTCTCCTTTTTATCATAAGTCCAACACTATCAACAAGAATACAGCCATCTTTTGTAAATTCTATTTTACCATTAACGAATGTAATAATATTTAAAGTTGAAGTTTGAATCACTTTTTTATCACTTTTTAGTCCTAAAAAAGCAAAGCCAATTAAAAAAATCAACATTAAGTTTAATGTACTTTTCATCTATTTTTTTTTTAAACACTTGGTGTACCCTATGGATTTTGATTTTTTAGGTCTTTAATACAAATTTTGAACCAATATTAAAACCTTTTTAATTCAATCACTATTAGGTTTTAAGTTCCTCAAAAATCTATTACAATTTAAAATTAGAAAAATAAAACCATTAAATGCTAATTACAGTAATAATTTGTGGACATATATGATTCAATCAAAAAATCAATAAATTTAATCTCTACAGGACTAAATACCCTTTTAAAATTTTCTTTTTTTACCCCAATATCAGAACATGGAAAGTTAACCGCTTTTACAACTGCTCCATCTTCTACCATGCAAAAACTAATATAGTTAACTTTAAAAGCCTCTCTTTTGAGATTTAGGTTAAACCCCAAATTAAATCTTGAACTATAAATGTAAAACAAAGAATCTCGATAATAACTTTGATTCTTTATTTCACCTTTAATTCGAAACAAGGAGCTTAAATTTAAATTAGAATCTAATGATTTTTGTTCTCCATTTATAAAACTTACAATGTATTTATGGTTCTTTCTTTCTAATAAAGTTTTTTGAACTTGACAAAACATTTTAATACAAAATAAATCATCAAAAATACTGTCATTCGCAATTAGCATTTGTTTTGAAAGTTCATGTAATGTATTCGAAGTAAAGGCAGACTTTAAGTATTTTAAATTATGCCATGGTATATAAAAATTAACATAAATGGAGTCTGAGTTATTCTCTAATAAATTTTTCTTGAACAAAAATTCTACACCCTCCTTATAAAATTTTAGACAACTAAATTCCTTTCTTGTTAAAACTCGAAAGTCTTCAACTATTTCACCATCAATTGTATCTCTAAATAATAATTCTTTAAAAATAGTATCAAATAACTGACTTCTATTTAGTGGGATTTGATTCAAATAAGAGTTTAAAAAAATTACATTACTAGTTTGAGAATCAAATTCTTCAACATTTGTATAGATAGCAGACAACAATACATCGGTAATAGATGAATTATTGAACTTAAACTCACCATTTTTTTGGCTAAATAGATAATTTGAATTTAATAAAATTAAACTCATAATTAAAATCTTAATTTTTATTTTCATTTTGGCTTTTTTGAAGTATCGGGCGCTTGACTAGAAAATATTTTATTTTATTCACTAGAATAATAACTGAAATCTAAAATTCTGATTTAAGATAACCAGCAAAACATTCTCATTCACATTTAAATCTAAAAGTATCTTTTTTCTCTCGATTAAAAATTAAAAAACTAAAGGATTTTTTCGATTTAAAAATTGTGTCGCCAACTTCAACTCTATCATAAAATAAATTATAGGGCATAATATCATCAGGATAAAAGATAAAAATACTATCATTTTTAATATCAACATATTTTATCTTTAATTGCCCATGATTCATTTTTTCTTCAATCTTTTTCAAAACAACAAACTGATAATTATTTTCAAATACTTCATTACAATTCGATTCCGCAATAAATCTGCCGTTAACAAGCAAGAAAATACATAAACTTATCATTACTAGAATTCCAATTAAAAAATTAATCTCTTTGTTGTTCATACTTCTTTGATTAGTATTTTGAAACTTTTACATTGTAGTAAGATTTTTTTTGCGAAAATTATTCAAGTATTCTTTCTATTTCAGCTATTCCACTATCATTTAATAATATTGAATTTTGGAATCTTTCATCTTCAAAAATTAATAATTGAACACTATTACATGTTAAGTATATAACTTTAATTATCTGTTTGTTTTTTACTTGAACTAAACATCCATTTACCAAACAAGTTCCTAAATCCGATTTTGAATGATAAATGTCGTTTGAAAGCAATTCATTCATTTTGATTGATTTCTCCTCAGTAAATGGACTAAGTTTTTCAAAATCATTTTTGTGAAATTTGCTCAATCTTATAATATCATCATAAATTTCATTTTTAGCTTTTGCAAAATAGTAACCATCAATTAATTCTACTTTTTGGTTACAAGATAAAAATGACAAAACAATGCATAGGTATTTCGTAGTCAATTTTTTCATTACTTCTTATAATCGTTTTTTATTTTCAAGTAAGGTGTTTTAATAAAACTTTGTTTTGTGGTTTCTAATTTACTATTAAAAGCTAAGGACTTAATGGACAAATGGGACCAATAGAATATTTGAATAATTAAGGTTTGAATTCTCATTCCCCATCATACAAAAAAAGGGGCCGAAGCCCCTTTTTAAAAATTCTATAAAATGTATATTTCGTTTTATAATAAGCTTAAAAACACATTAGCTATTAGCTTTTTGCGTTTGGCAGAATTTTAGTTGAAAGAAAAATCATACAACTATCTCAAATCCAAAAGCCTTCTATTAGTAACGAATCGTTCTCTGCCAAAAGCCGCTCAAAAAGCCAGAAGCTAGCGGCCAGTTGCCAGTAGCTTCTTCTAAAAACCAATCGCTCTCCGCCAATAGCCAACTGCCAAAAGCCAAAGTATTAAATTTCCCTATTCACGTCCCAAGCTTC
>JAIYDG010000227.1 GCA_027487625.1 Bacteroidota bacterium | reverse complement strand
TATGAAAATGCTCGTCGCGTTCTTGGTGATTTACCCGTAACGCCTGAAAATCCTGCAGCTCCTGTAGCGTCGACACCCGTTCAAAAAGGAAATCAACAGGCAGGATCTCTTCTTCAAAGCATTATGAAATACATACCAATGGCAGGTTCTTTCCCAAGACTTTCTTCTTTGCCTGCCGCAGAGCAACTCCCTCTTTCCGATAGTCAAGATTTTCTTAATGCTTACAAGATGTTCTTTAATGAAGAGGAGGAGGCGTAATGGCTAGGTTTTCTGAATACGTAGATTCAGATAGTTACTTACCTGGAGATATTTCCAGGTCTGGTCTGAGTGATTATCGACTTTATCCCCTGGAAACCTCTCGCTATATTGCGAATAAAAGGTTTACGTTTCAGCCTAAAGCAGGAAAAGAATTGGATAAAGATGTCGACCTTTTCCAAAACTTTTTAAATCTTCAAGCCAACCCTGAGAGGTTATTTACCGCAACAGCAAAGATGCCTGACACATCCTTTGGTAATCTTTCTCAATACATGGGCGTCTAATTGATTTATAATAAAAATAACCTAGGTACAGTTACATGTCGTCGACCGCCACAAACAAGTCCCCTGTTTTTATTGACAGGCCGCTTTATGATGCCGTCAGGGTAACTACTCAGATTGTTGGTAGTGCGACTAACAATACTATCTTCGTGCAAGGTGGACAAGTTCCGTCCATCCTGGTCGACATGGATGCAACATTAAGTGAAGACAATAATAATGGCGGCGTAGTTGACTCGGTTAAAATTGTTCGAAATGATTTCTATCGTGCTGCTGATTACACAGTAAATGCAGCAACGTCTGGAACCATTGTTTCTTTCGTGAGCGGACAGATCGCCAATCTGACTGCTACAGGCATCCTCACGGGCAGTGGAGCGGGCAGTGGAGTTGGTTACTACACATATACCGGCTCGACCACTTTGACAGGCGTTAACACCGCTCTGCACTACTCTGGTGGCATTGCACAGGGCTTTACATACAACGGAACAAACTACGGCGCCCAACCAGCCGTGACCTTTGTGCTGTATCATACTCGCGGCACCACAAACCCCGTCCCTGCTTCCGGGGACTACCGTGTTGTGTTTGCCAAAACTGTTCCGGCCAATACACAGGAGGTTGATTGTTCGGATGTTCTTCCGGCTCTTGCTGCTCCTGTCATGTCTGCTGGCAACACCACTGGCCTTGGCAGTACTGCTCCTCTTCGGAATAAAGGAATTTATTTAGAGCGTGGCGACCGTTTGTACGTTGGTGTGTTTGCTGATGGTCCGAATATTTCTGGATATACTCCTGGTGCCCATGTAATTGCTCAGGGTGGTTTCTTCTAAGCTATGCCAGCAAAAAGTGGTAGCAGCTTTGGCACTTTTAATAATCAAGAGCAATTTAGTCTTAAAAGTGTACAACCAATAACTACAGAATTCTCCAAGGGTTCTGTACCTTATTCAATTTATACAGCAAACAGGGAATCAGCCTGGACCAGGTGGCGTAAGGGATATGAATTAGCTACGGCAACATCTTATACAAACAATTTCTCCTATCGATTTAAATACACCGTACCTTTTCCAGAAGGGTTTCTGCCCCCTGGAACTGAATACCCAGATATTCTTGGGTATTTCCAAGGATTCCCAACACGCAGTAAAGAGTTTCGCGTACACTGGGCAACAAAGAAAACACCGGGCAGTGTACGTTTTGACCAACTTAAAGCCTATACAGTTCTAGTTAATACATATTTATTTGATCAACCGCCTTTCAGTGATTTTAACGCTGGTCAGTTTTTTGACGATACTGCGACCTTAGAGTCAGCCGATGCTTATATTGAATCAATTACGGAAGATGCTAATTATTGGTACGTAAAACTAAATGGCTCCTGGAGTCCTGCCAATAAGCTTCCACCTCCTTTGTATGTGGATCTAGGTTCTGGACTGGAAGGCTTAAAAGCATTAAATGGAGAAGTTTTAGAAGATCGTATTCTTGTAAAAGATGGAACAATAATTGATCGAGATACTATTAACCCAGCAACTCAAACAAGGTATGGATACGTTCAAGCCGTAGTTGTGGATACGGACGAAGAAACTGGTGTTATAACACTAAAAAAAGCGGGATCTGTAGAGGCAACTCCTGATCGCACTTTAGTTAGCCCTTCTACCAAACCTCCTTCCATTGGTAGATATTTTATTACGGGTCCAAGATATTGCTGTAGCTGTCAAGATTTTACACATCGCGACTACAGTTATATGCTTAATTTGGGCGCCGGAAATAAACGGGCTTTTCCTAGGTCAACCGTATCCAATGTAAAGCCTGGTCGTCATGAATTCTTAACAAATCTTGGCATTGTTGACAACGCCATGATGACAGATGCTGATGTTAATCGTATCTTGCAAATCATTGCTCCCGGAGAAGAATATACTCTTGCTGATACCGTTACTACAGAAAACATTGTTGATTTACTTTCTGCCAGGGATAGCCCTGGTGTGTTCAAAGAATTTGGATCTACTTATTTAAGATCTACTTCGGATCCGGGCTTAAGTGGATCCATTGCTGAAGGCATGCCTGGATACAATGATTATTCTTCTGTTGCTGTTCAAACAGATGGAGATTCTATTCCACAAATTCAAATCACATCACTGACAGACATCTGGACTCCAGTACTGGATGAGATGCGTTACTGTAAGCATATTTACGCTATGCGGTTTCAAGACGACGTGTTTCCCCCGGAACCTTCTGATTTCCCTGTTGAAATTGGAAGCATGACAAGGTGGGAGCAGAATCTTGTTGAATCACAAGAAAAAAATCAAAGAAGAAAATTGCGGCTTATTTCAGAAGAGACCTTGTCTTATATGGATGTTCCTCCTTACAATAGTCAATCTCAAAGCATGCAACCAATGCTCCAGCGCCTTTTTAATATTCCTTTGACATATATAAAAATTGACGGCTTTACCATGTATGACAAAAATGGTTTGCCTTACGTTCCGGCCAAAGGCGAACGCCCTGGTAGATGAGCTTTTTATTTTAAAATACTTTAAGCAGGATACGTAAGATTAAATGTTATTACTAGCTTCTTCTCTTGATGCACTCAATGTAATTACGTCAACGACGGGAAATATTGAAGTACATGCCTCGTATGTAGATAATAATAGTGGAGTTGTAAACGCTGGCCGTACTAATACAATAATTACTACTGCAACAACAACAACAATTGTTACCGGCCCTGCTGATGGTATACAAAGAAATGTCAGAACTTTCTATCTAAAGAATGATGTACCCGCTGGTTCAAATACTGTAACCATTGAGCACACAGATGGGACAAAAATTACAACGCTTTGGAAAGGCCTATTAAACGCCGGTGAAGAATTATCTCTTAATCAGAATGGCGACTGGAATGTTTATGACGTAACAGGATTAGCAAAAGTTTATACCATGATTGGGGCTACCGGTCCCACTGGTCCTAGTGGCGGCCCCACAGGTGCTACAGGTCCCCAAGGTTCAACAGGGGTTACGGGGGCGACTGGTCCGCAGGGACCCACTGGCGTAACTGGAGTTCAAGGCCCCACTGGTCCTCAAGGGGTAACAGGTCCACAAGGTCCAACAGGAGCAACTGGAGTCCAAGGTACTACAGGCCCACAGGGACCAACAGGCACTCAAGGTCCAACAGGCGCTATTGGCATCACCGGAGCTACTGGTCCTCAAGGAGTAACTGGAGTTCAAGGAGCAACTGGTGTCCAGGGAACCACAGGTGCAACTGGTGCAACTGGTGTTGGAATCACTGGAGCCACCGGTATTACAGGCTCCACAGGAGCACAAGGCCCCACTGGAGTAGATGGCTCAACAGGAGTACAGGGTGCCACTGGTCTTCAGGGAGCAACCGGCATTATTGGACCAACAGGCGCTACAGGGGTGCAAGGACCCACTGGGGTTACTGGTGCTACAGGGCCAGCGGGAGTAGGTGCAACGGGCCCTACAGGAGCTACTGGAGTACAGGGAGCTACTGGAATTGATGGGGCAACTGGACCAACAGGTGTAGGAGCGACTGGTGCCACGGGTCCAGTAGGCGCAACAGGTGCTGCTGGAGGTGCATTTACAGGAGGCACTTTAACAAGCAATTTAACTTTAGTAGCTGGTGCAACTGGTGTTTCACCATTAACATTTCAGTCGGGCACCAATCTATCTACCGCAACTGCTGGAGCTTTTGAATACGACGGTAAGTTGTTTTATTCAACGCCTGTCAGTCGTGGTGTTTCGCCTTCAATGCTGTTCTATCGGCTGAATGGTTCATTTGCAGGAAGCAATGCCACTGGCGCTCAGTCGTTATTTGGTGTTGGCGTAACGCTTGAGGCCAGTACAGTCTACGCCTTTGAGAGTTTTTTGATTATCCGGAAAACCGCTGGCACCACAGCCCACACAATCGGACTTCTGTATGGCGGCACTGCAACGAATAACAACATTGGTTATTTTATAACATGCGGGAGAGAAAGCAGTTCGAGTGCATCTGGAACAAACAGTACATTTAGTGCTGTACTTGCCTGGAATACAACAACATCAAACCTTGTTTTGACAGGTGGTATTAATGCTGCAAACAACACTTTTTTTGCGATAACCAGAGGCTCAATCAGCATCAACGCAGGCGGCACCTTCATTCCTCAGTATCAACTCAGTGCTGCCCCTGGAGGCGCGTATTCTACCCTGGCAGGCTCTTACATAGCCATCTGGCCAATCGGCGCGTCCGGTGCTAGCACCTCTGTTGGACAGTGGGCATAACCTGATCTAGTTGCTATAGTCAAGCAACTGGCTAAAGAACTATGCGCCTTCATTTAATTGGGTTGTTTCATACCAAAACCAGTATTGCGTATTCTCACTGCGCTTTTACTGGCAAGGTCTTACGCTTCTCCAAGATGATGCAGGCTTATGGATATGAGGTGATTGAGTACTCCAATGAAGGCAGTGAATCGACGGCCGATAAACATGTTGTAATGTTGTCAGATGACGAATTCAATACGTTATACGGAAACAGAAAAGAAGTAGATTTTCATGGGGATGACGCCACGGTTGGAAGCAAAGGTCATACTTTGTTTGAAGAG
>JAIYDG010000442.1 GCA_027487625.1 Bacteroidota bacterium | reverse complement strand
GGTTTGCTCAGCTTTGAATTCTAGATTCCATTGGATTCTCCGTGGACTCTTGCTTCAGTCTCGAATCTTAGCCATTATAGAATTTGAACAATCCAACAATACAATCATTGATCAAAATATTGATAAATAAAAACAGAGATAGTACATAAATGGTAAAAAGGTTTCCTCAGCTTTGACTTCTAGATTCCATTGGATTCCACTTGGACTCTTGCTTCAGTCTTGAATCTCAGCCATTATAGAATTTGAACATTTCAACAATACAATCATTGATCAAAATATTGATAAATAAAAACAAAGATAGTACATAAATGGTACCTAATCAATTATATCAACGGAACCAACTCAACATTGATGATATCCTAACTGCTGAGTATAGTTTTGGCCTTCTCATTACAAAAACATTTTGTCACATACGCTCGAGGCTTTAGCGAGTCAAAATTCCCGATATACAAAGCTTGATTCCAATTTTACTCGCAAACGGTTTGCTCAGCTTTGTATTCTAGATTCCATTGGATTCCACTTGGTCACGGCCTCGCAAACGGTTCACTCACTAAACTGAGTATCAATACTATCAATATCTAAATAAAAAATTCATTTGTCGTTTTCAAACTTTGACACTATTTGAAGATACAAGAGCTTATACGACTTCACGAGATGTTTTGAAATACTGGAAAAAACAAAATTGGAGAGTATTTCAGTTAATAAAAATGTCACAAAAGTAAAATTGGATTGTGAATTATTTGTTTCTCTCTAATATTTTAATGCAGTCTGAAATTGTTTCTCATAAAATATTTCTTTCTGCCTTTTTACCATTTTTATAGCAATATCGGTCACGATAAATTTCGTGGCGAAACGTATTAAATTTTGAGTTTTACAAAAATGATAATCCTAATCATAATTTAAATCGACGAAGCTGAGGAAACCAAACAAAATTCCAAACAGGGAGCAGTATGACATGACAGGGGATCAATTGCCAGACATCAAGAAAAACACCATTTGAAGTTCACTTTCCGCCTCATCGTGTCATCAAAACTCACAATTTATCTGAATTTCCAAGCCGTGTACAAAAATTTATTTGTCGTTTACAATGAATATTTTCAGACTGAAGCAAACAGAAAAATGATAATAAAAAATATTTTCTGTACAAGTTAAAGTAGTGATCCAACAAGAATGTCTAGATAATTTGTATTTGATGAGTTTTCGTTTGATCTTTTGTCTTGTTTAAACTCGTCAATAAATGTTGAAATGTTAAATGTTACGTTCATTAAATGTATTCTTTTCAATACCTTTATTTTCAGTAGCATTTTTTAAATATTTTAAAAAAGATTTAGATACATCTTTGACAGAAGTGGGCAAAAGAAATGACTCTAGTTATCCAATCCAGGTTAAAATTGTATGCATTTAAACCAATTTCTACTTGTCAAGAATTCTCGAGTCGTAGATGAAGAAGTTTCAAAGTAAGTAAATCTCATTTTTAAAATGACGACTTATTAGAAATTAGAAATGTAGGCCATGGTTCTAGTCAAAAAAGATAAAGTGTAAAATGAGTAGTCATAAAATATAACTTCAAAAATGACCACAAAGTGAAGCTGAAGAAATAACGATAAGGACAGAGACAAACAATTTTAAATCCAAATTTAATTTTGTGAATTTCCTCCTATTAAACTTCAACCAACACATCAGGTAGATCGACTACAACTTGACTTCATCAAAATCTGGAGAAATCATTTAAACAAAAAATAGACTCATAATTTACTGGAAACACTAAAATCAACTTTGATTGAGCTAAACAGAGAAAAAATTGATAAATTGGGTTTCTGCATATTAACAAATATAAAATGAAATTGGAGCAAATGGTTTGTAAAGCTGAAGAAATATACCGAAAAGCTGATGAAAGGATTAATATTTTCAAATCCCTTTTCAAAGAGGTAGAGGCAACGACAAGTTACAAAAAAACATTTTATACTTAATTTTTGTTACAAATTTTTAGAACCATGTAACAAGATAGAGGATGTATTTCTCGACGACATTACACAACTTGATATTTTTTCACAAAACTTATTTGTATTTGCTCTGCACTATTTGGAGTTACTAAAAGAACAAGAAAGGGATTGTCTTAAAGCGCTTACAAACAAATTCTCTGAGCGGTCTAGAATTATTGTTGAGAAGAATAAAAGAAATAAAAAATAAAAGATGCACCCTGGTGAAAGGTAAGAATATCTTTAGATACCACAATCTTATGGAGAACTAAACTTAATGTCATTTCATTTGAGAAACAAAAAATTTCAAAAAGAAATTTACCTTTATTTCGCTGTTTCAGGTTGTCATATTTAAACTGTCACCTTTCTTATGAATTGCAATTGTAAAAACCACTTTCATTAAACGTTATCAAAGAAGCAAAGATACCAAAAATATTTGAGCTCAATTATGGGCCAGCAAAAAACTTTTCATGAAATTGTTACACACCTAGAAATCAGAGACCGATTGGCTAATGTCAATAGAATTTCTAAATTATCTTTGAAAGAAAAGATATAGTCCAAGATGGTGCCAGACCAGCAAACAGCCAACAAATTATAATGCACCTGCACCTATGTCATCTGAAGAAAAATGCAATCAAATGTAAAGATTGTCTTAAAGAGCTTACAAACAAATACTCTGAATTATTGTTGACAAGAATAACGGAAATAAAAAATAAAAGATACACCCTGGTGAAACG
>JAIYDG010000350.1 GCA_027487625.1 Bacteroidota bacterium | reverse complement strand
ATATTTACTGTATGATTTATCTGAACCTCATTCAGCTCAAGATTTGTATCAACAAGTAAAAGACCAAAAATATGTTGTAAGTGGTTTAATTAATAATGCAGGTTTTGGTGAATATGGTTTATTTATGGAGATGTCTTTAAAAAGAGATGAAGAAATGATTGCTGTAAATATTAGTTCATTGGTTGGACTAACAAAATTGTTTGGGGCAGATATGGTTTTGGCTGGAAAAGGCCGAATTATGAATATTGCTTCATTACTTTCGTTTCTGCCTTTTCCATATTATTCTGTTTATTCAGCAACTAAAAGCTTTGTATTGGCTTTTACAGAAACAGTATCAGCCGAATTGCAGGGAACTGGTGTTGTACTTACAGCTTTATGTCCAGGCACAGTTGAAACTTCTTTTCATTCTGTAGAAATGCGCAAAACAAACGCAATGAGTGCCAATAAACCTATGCCGGCCGATTTGGTTGCTAAAGCTGGAGTTGAGTTATTTTTAAATGGTAAGTCTAAAAAAATTGTAGGTTTTATGAATTGGTTTTTAAGCAATTTACCTAGAGTAACTCCTGATAACTTAATGATGAAGATAAAAAAGAATTTGGCTAGTTTCAAAGAATGAGCCAATTGATATTCTATAAAATAGGCTCAGATTTAAAAACTTTTGTGAGTTCTACATCGCAGAATTTCTTATCCAAGAATTAGAAATATTATTGATAAATTGAATAAAATGATCCAAGCTTTTTAACAAAGTAATACTTTCTCTAACTTCCAAATCACTCAATAAAAACTGAGAACCTGTAAGCAGAATATGACTTTGATTCCAGTTTTCACATAAAAAATTAACAAAATCTTGTTTGTTTAATTCGGGTTGTGAAGAGGTCATTAAAGTTAGAATAAAATCAGGTTGTTTTTCGCTAAATGCAAATTTTAAGTCTTTCAAAGGAACTTCCTGACCTAAATAAATAACTTCATGGCCTCTTGAACGAATTACATAATTAGCAAATAATAGACCCAATGAATGTTTTTCGTTTTCGGGTAAAAACAACAAAAATTGTTTAGCACCTTCGTTTAATCTACCAATTTGACCATCAATTGCAACATAAAGCTTTTGTTTAATGATATTGGTTACAAAATGTTCATGTGGTGGTTGAATAGAACCAACTTGCCAAAGTATTCCAACCTCATTTAAAAATGGAAAAACAATTTTTAATAAAGTGAATTCCAATCCATATTGAATAATACTAGCCGATAATTGTTTATGAAACTCAGTCTCATTAAAGCTAAGCATTGCAGATGTTAGCGCTTTAATTTGATTGGTATGTTCAGAACTAAAATTGCTAAGTTTTAAAACCTGTTCGGTAATTTCAACTCCCGTCATTTTAGCAATTTCGCTTATTTTAACACCATGATTATTCAAAACACTGATGTTTAGCAATATTTTTAAGTCAGCATCATCATAGTAACGAATATTGGTTTCAGACCGTTTTGGTTTGATTATCCCATAACGCTGCTCCCACATCCTTAGGGTGTGTCCTTTGATTCCGGTTACTGCCTCAATATCTTTAATTGTAAAGGTTCCCAATTGATTGTTTATTCTTTTTTCTTCTATTGTAAACATTGAGGTCTATGTTTTGTTTTAATAAGTAATGAACACAAATATACTCATTGCCGGCGGATCTGGATTAGTTGGTAGTCAATTGACAATTATTCTGCAACAGTCAGGTTATCAGGTTAGTCACCTGAGCAGAAATCCGAAGAAATCCAAAATTCCAGCATTTTATTGGAACCCCGACAAAGGAGAAATTGATTTAAATTGTTTAAAAGATACTGATTGTATCATAAATTTGGCAGGTACAGGTGTTGCCGATGCTCGTTGGACAGAGGCCTATAAAAACGAAATTTTGAATAGCAGGATTAATTCAACTCGACTACTTGCTAAAATTTTGAAGGAAAATGATAATAAAGTCAACCTGGTTTTAAGTGCTTCAGCTGTTGGTATTTATGGAAATGAAGCACCATTACTTACTAGTGAGGATGCTCCAGCTGCAAATACTTTTTTAGCTGAAGTTTGTAGAATTTGGGAGGAAGAAGCGCTAAAAATTCAAAGTAATAAAGTTAGGGTGTGTATTTTTAGAATTGGACTGGTTTTATCTGCAAAAGGTGGATTTTTAAAAGCAATTGCTACTCCTGCAAAATTTGGGTTTGGTACCTATTTTGGAGATGGAGCAATGATGAATCCTTGGATACATATTGATGATTTATGTGGCATGTTTTTGCACGCAATAAAAAATAAAGATGTAAAAGGTATTTATAATGCTGTTGCTCCAAATCCTGAAACAAATAAAACATTGGTTCAATTAACAGCTAAAGCCCTACATAGACCTCAGTTTTTGCCGGGTGTTCCAACATTTATATTGAATATAATGATGGGGGAAATGGGGCCTATGTTGTTGGCCAACCAAAACATTAGTGCTGAGAGAATTTCTAATTCTGGATTTGAGTTTAAATTTATGAGAGCAAAAAAGGCAATTGAAGATTTGTTAAGTTGAAATATTTCTTCAAATAAATTACCTTAATTTTTAATGGTTTCAAAAAAGTTTATTTTTTTTTGAATAGCTCTAATTTTTCACCTGAATCAATAAAAATATTGATTCAGGTCAATTATCCTTGTTGATTTTCCATTCGCAAAATTGCTATTATCATTTGATAACAAATTGTAAATAATTGATTACCTGAATCTTTTTAGGGATGCCTTAAATTTTCATTCAAATTTTGGAAATATTTAATTGCTTTTTATATTGGGTTATCAAATAGTTAATTTAATGTTAAGAGTAGCAGTAATTGAGGACAATGAATTCTGGAGATACCTCATCCAGAATCGTTTAGAACGTTCCGGCTCATTTAAAGTAGTTGCGAATTGTTCCATTGGTAAAGAGTTTTTTGCCAATTTTAAATCAATGGGAGAAATTGATTTGGTAATTTTGGATTTAGATCTACCCGGAGATAATGGATTTGAGGTGGCCGACAAAATGAAAAGTTATTTTCCCCACATTCCTGTAGTTGTGTTTTCTTCTTTTGTTAAACACAGTATTCAGGCAGCTTTTTACAGCTTGGGAGTCATGGCGGTTTTGTCAAAAAATCTTATAAATTCCTTAGATGAAGAGCTTTTAATCGCTCTCGGAAAAGGTAACGAAGATTATTATGATCATAGTCAACTTTCAAGAGAGGAATTAAAACTTTTACTGGGAATTTGTGAGGGTAAAACAAACAAAGAATTAGCTACTGCTTTTTTTAAAGAAGAAGCAACAGTTGAATACCGTTGTCGTTCACTTGCAGGCAAAGTTAAAATCAAAAATAAACGAAATAGCTTTATTGCATTTGCAATCAAATATGGGTTTTGGTATCCAGAGAAAAATAATTTTTAGCCTATTTAACAAATTGTACTATCAGTAAAACCAAATTGCATGTTAGGGGTTTGAAACTACATGATTCAACCCTTACATGTATTCTGGTTCAGAAGAGATTTGAGATTGGAAGACAATGCTGGCCTGTTTTATGCACTTAAAAACGGTCAAGCCGTTCTTCCGGTTTTTATTTTTGATGAAGATATTCTCAACAAACTTCCTTCAAAAAAGGATGCTCGTTTATATTTTATACATCAATCTTTAGCTGAATTAAAAAAAGAGTTAAATGAATTAGGTTCAGATTTATTAGTTAAAGTTGGTAAGCCTTTAGAGGTTTGGAAAGAAATAAATCAGGATTTTAATATTAGTTCACTTAGATTTAATCACGATTATGAGCCTTATGCCATCAAAAGAGATGAAGAAGTTCAGTCTTTTTTTGAATCAAAAGGTGTAAGTGTTCAATCGTATAAAGATCAATGTGTATTTGAGAAGAATGAAGTGGTAAAAGATGATGGTAAACCTTACACCGTTTTTACTCCATATTCAAAAAAGTGGAAGGCAAAATTGAATGAGTATTATTTAAAATCATATCCTTCTGAAAGTCTAAAAAACAATTTTTTCAAAACAAGTCAAATTTTCGATTTTCCATCGATTGAACAATTGGGATTTGAAAAGACAGAAGTAGACTTTCCAGCAAAAATTGTTGCATCAAAAATAATTAGTGATTATGGTACAAACAGAGATTTTCCTGCAATTGCCGGAACTTCTAAGCTTGGAATTCATTTTAGATTTGGAACAATAAGTATCAGAGAAAAAGCAAGAAAGGCAATTTCTTTAAGTGAAGTATATTTAAACGAATTGATTTGGCGTGACTTTTACATGCAAATTTTATGGCATTTCCCTCATGTCGTAAATGGTCCCTTTAAACCAAATTACTCGTTAATAGAATGGCGAAACAATAATGCGGAATTTGAAAAATGGAAGAATGGCGAAACCGGCTATCCAATTGTAGATGCAGGAATGCGTGAACTAAAAGAAACCGGATTTATGCATAACAGAGTAAGAATGATTGTAGCAAGTTTTTTGAGTAAACACTTATTGATTGATTGGCGTTGGGGTGAAGCTTGGTTTGCGGAGAAATTATTAGACTTTGAATTAAGTTCAAACAATGGAGGATGGCAGTGGGCAGCAGGATGCGGAACAGATGCAGCTCCTTATTTCAGAGTTTTTAATCCAACTTTACAAACAGAAAAGTTTGATAAAAATGCTGTTTATATTAAAAAGTGGGTGCCAGAAATAACAAAAGGTAAATACCTAACACCAATTGTAAACCATGATTTTGCAAGAAAAAGATGTCTTGAAGTGTATAAGAAAGCCCTGAGCCCGAGTTAAATAAAAGCTTTTTTTCAAATTTGTTGCATTTATAAAAATATTAGTTAGTATTGCATCATCAAAATCAATTCTTAACCATGGTCCTTCGATTCAATTATTGAATCATCAAAACCAGGTAGAACAATCAAGTCCAATACTTTTTATTCATATTTCATTCGTTTTGAATGATATTTCTTTTTTACCCCGAGGAAATTTTAAAGTATGACTTTTTAACCTTTACCATGTTGAATTGAGTTTGAAATTTCAAAATGGATTTACCAAATAAACCTATAAGTAACTTGGAAGAAGAAACAGAAGATACCTCAAAGAAGAGAAGAGGTAGACCCAAAAGCGTAAAAACAAAAATAGCGGAAGAAGAAGTTGCTGCTCCCGAAGTTGTTAAAATAGTTCAATTAGAAATTCCCACTATCCAACCTTTGGTTATTGAGGAACCTGTTGTGGCTCAGGTAGAAAAAACTCCTGAAGCAGAAAAACCTAATGATCAGGAAACAACTCAGCCTATTAGACGCGAAAATAAATGGAGAAACGATAGAAATCAAAATAGACAATCTCGTCCTTCACAAGTAAATCAGGATATTGAAAGTTCTGATTCAAATGCAGAAAAAACAGAAAAACCTGCAGAAATCAGGACTGAAAATCGTAACGAAAATAATCGTCAAGATAATAGACCTGATAATCGTCCTGATAACAGAAACGAAAATCGTGGTGAGCAAAATCGTCAGGATAACAGACCAGAAATTCGCCCAGATAATAGAAACGAAAATCGTAACGAAAATAATCGTCAGGATAATCGCCCTGACAATAGAAATGAAAATCGTGGTGACCAAAATCGTCAAGACAACAGACCAGATAATCGTTTAGATAACAGAAACGAAAATCGTGGTGACCAAAATCGCCAAGACAACAGACCTGATTACAGAAACGACAATCGCCAAGACAATCGCCCTGAAAGAACAGATAGACCTGATAATAAATACGAACGTCCACAACAACAAGAGCGTCCGCCTCAATATGTTGAGCTGGATAGTATTGTAAGTAGTGAAGGTGTTTTGGAAATGATTCAGGAAGGTTATGGTTTTTTAAGATCATCAGATTATAACTACATGCCTTCTCCAGATGACGTTTATGTTTCACCATCTCAGGTAAAATTATTCGGTTTAAAAACTGGAGATACTGTTAAAGGAACTATTCGTCCACCAAAAGAAGGTGAGAAGTATTTTGCCTTGGTGAAAATTGAAGTGATTAATGGTAGAATTCCTGCAGAGGTTAGAGACCGTGTTGCATTCGAACATTTAACCCCACTTTTCCCAGATGAGAAATTAAGAATTGCAGATAATTCAAGCAGCAATTCTACAAGAATAATCGACTTAATAGCCCCAATAGGTAAAGGACAACGTGGATTAATTGTTGCTCAACCGAAAACAGGTAAAACTATATTATTAAAAGATATTGCCAATGCAATTGCAAAAAACCATCCTGAAGTTTATTTAATCATTTTATTGATTGATGAAAGACCGGAAGAGGTTACAGATATGCAAAGAAGTGTTCGTGCAGAAGTAGTTGCTTCTACTTTTGATGAACCTGCTGATAAGCACGTTAAGCTTGCAAATATTGTTCTAGAAAAATCAAAGAGATTAGTAGAATGTGGTCATGATGTAGTTATTCTTTTAGATTCAATAACTCGTATGGCTCGTGCATTTAATACAGTTCAACCTGCTTCTGGTAAAATTTTATCAGGTGGTGTGGATGCAAATGCTCTTCATAAACCAAAAAGATTCTTTGGTGCTGCTAGAAAAATTGAACATGGTGGTTCATTAACTATTATAGCTACAGCATTAACCGAAACCGGTTCTAAAATGGATGAGGTTATTTTTGAAGAATTCAAAGGTACAGGTAATATGGAATTGCAATTAGACAGAAAATTAGCCAACCGTCGTATTTTCCCTGCTATTGATATCGTTGCTTCAAGTACAAGAAGAGAAGATTTATTATTGGATAAAACTACACTTCAACGTATTTGGGTATTACGTAACCATTTAGCAGATATGAATCCGGAAGAAGCAATGGATTTGGTATTGAAAAACATGAGAGGTACTCGCTCAAACGAAGAGTTTCTGGCTTCTATGAACGGATAATTTCTATTATAAATTGATGGATTTGGAAGGTTAATTCTAATCTAAATCAAATAAAAAAAGGAAAATTTGTATTGTACAAATTTTCCTTTTTTTATGCTTTTATAGTTGGTTTGACTAGTTTTCTTTCACTAAAATCAATAATGGTATATGGGTGTGAAAAGCCATTTTTTTGCTCAAACTTCTGTGAAATAATCTGTCAAAGAAATTGCGATTGTGTTTAGCCATCACCAATAAATCGGCATGATGATCATCAATATAAGTGTTAATGCTATTAATGATATCACCTTTTTCTAAATTGATGAATTGTAGTTTTGGATAAGATATTTCTTCTTTATTCTTTTTGAAGAAATTATTCTCAGCATTAAAATACCTGTCATTTTCAGATTTTACATGAATAACGTCTAATGGACAATCAAACAATTCAGCATAATAAATCAACCTTAAAAAAGATGAAAATTCGGGTTCATTATAATCGGTAGCATAAACAATTTTAGTCAAATCTTTATATGGCGTAGAAGGAGGAATAACCAGAACTGGGATTGTAGTTTTAGCAACAACCGAAGCCGAATTACTTCCAATAAGCACTTCACTAATACCACTTGCACCGGTAGTACCCATTACAATTAAATCGATGTTTTCGTTTTCTGCAATTTCACAAATTTCATCTGCGACAAAACCATATCTACTCAATAGTGTAAATTTCACTCCATGTTCACTCAAATTTTTCTCGATTGCGGAAAATTGTTCAGAGGTAAAATCTTCAATTTCTTTCACAAACATTTGATAAGTTTCGGCAGGCATGCTTGCATCAACCAAAGCAACCTGATTGATGTGTAAGACTAAAATTTCAGCATTAGCTTTCTTCGCAAATCCGATTGCATAATCTAACGAATTGCCCGCTGCTGCTGAGAAATCGGTTGGGACTAAAATTTTGTTAATCATAATCTTTGAAAATTGGTTATTGTATCTCAAAGTTAAATCTATTCGAACATCAATTTTCTCAAAAATTAAAAAGATGATATAAATTTCATTTAGAAAGTGGTATTATGCGTTATTAAAAATATTAAAATAAGATATGAGTATTGAATCTACTAAAACAAATTGGGGGCAGTTTATTCCTCTGGTTATTGTGTTTTTTTTCTGGGGTTTTGTTGCAGCAAGTAATGATATTTTAATACCTGTTTTCAAACAAACCTTTAATTTATCGCAAGGTGAAAGTCAGTTGGTTTCTTTGGCTTTTTATATTGCATACACTGTTGGTTCTTTAATTTACATGGGAATTTCAATGCTAATTAAGCAAGATTTAGTTAATAAAATTGGTTATAAAAATGGTTTAACTTTAGGCTTAGTAATTTCGGCTTTAGGAACACTTTTGTTTTATCCTGCAGCAAATAATGCATCTTTTCCTTTAATGTTATCTGGTTTGTTTATGGTGGCTTTAGGTTTTTCATTACAACAAACTGTTGCCAATCCCTTAGCTATTGCATTAGGTCCTATAAACACAGGTTCTCAGCGATTAACTCTAGCTGGTGGTATCAATAATCTTGGCACTACAATTGGTCCATTAATTGTAAGTTTTGCCATTTTTGGCTCTCCAAGTTCTAGTAATTCAAGTATGAGTATCGAGAGTGTTAAAATTCCATATTTGGTATTGGGTTTGGCATTTTTACTTGTTGCTATTTTATTAAAATTCTCTTCTTTACCCGATAAACCAGCTGCTATTACTGAAGAAGTTTCCGATTCTAAAAATGCTAGAAGTTCTGCTCTTAAATACCCACAGTTAATAATGGGTATGATTGCTATTTTTGTTTATGTAGGAGTTGAAGTTTCTACAGCAAGTAATTTACCTGCTTATATGGAAAAGAATTTAGGATTTCTAACCAAAGACATTGCTCCATATATTTCATTGTATTGGGCCAGTTTAATGATAGGAAGATGGACCGGAGCAGTTGAAGCATTTACCGAAAATATGAACATGCAAAAAATCCTTCGTTTTATTGCTCCTTATATTGCTTTCTCTGTTTTCTTATTTGTAAATGCTGTTGCTGAACATGATTTGAGTCCGTTTTATATTTATGCTGCAATTGTACTAGTTTTAATAGCTGCTGATATCGCCAGTAAAGGAAATCCTGCAAGAATGCTTTTGATATTTTCAATTCTTGGAATTACCGCATTATTTGTTGGGATGTTAACTACAGGCATGACAAGTGTTTATGCATTTACAAGTGTTGGTTTATTTTGTAGTACTTTATGGCCTTGTATTTTTACACTTGCAATTAGTGGTTTAGGAAAGCATACAAGTCAGGGAAGTAGCTTCTTAATTATGATGATTATGGGTGGTGGAATTGTATCATGGTTACAAGGTTTTGTTGCCGATGAAATTAACAATATCCAATACAGTTATATTGTTGGAGTTTTATGTTTTGCTTACTTAGCATTTTATGCATATAAAGTAAGTGGAATTCTTAAAGAACAAGGTATTTCGTTTGATAAAAAACTTGGCGGTTCTCACTAATATTATTTCTATAATTGAAAAGGCCGACTCATTTTTTGAGTCGGCCTTTTTTGTGAAATCGAATTGGTATTAAATTATAAAGCTCTTTAGTTTTTCGTACTTTTAAACTGAGGTCTCCATCTCAAGCCTGCATATTGCATTCTCCCAAATATGGGTCCCCAAATTAATGTAGCATCAAAGAATTCGTCAAAGGGTTCATTTGCGTTTAAAATAGCATGGTGTTGCATAAAATTGAAGATGTTTTCTACACCGGCATAAATCTCCAGTTGTTTGTTGAACAAGCTTTTGGTGACTTGAACATTACTCAAGAAGAAATCATCTGAAAAATTTGAAAATGTTTCTCCATGGTGATTGTTTGCTGTTCCCGGTAAAGGTTTCTGTCCAATCCATTGAAAAGTATAATCAAAACTCCATTTGTTTTTTGTTTGATACGAGAAATTACTAAATGCTCTGTGTTTTGATACCAAAGGAGCGCTCATCATTCCTTGTTGATATTGTGTTTTTACATCATAATACCTATATGCCAAACGTATATCAAACCGGCGTTTTGGTTGAATATCTAACTGAATTTGTGCGCTATGCGAATAACTTCGACCGTTTAAATTAGAAAAGTAAACTGACCTAGAATCTGCATACCTGTCAACCACCAATTGATTACTGAATTGAGTATAAAAATAATCAATTCCAATACTGGCAGGTCTGTAATTAAATTTGAATTCATGATTGATGCTCATTCCCGTATTCCATGCTATTTCAGGTAGAATTCCGGCTCTGTTTAAATCATAAAATTTAGGTGCTGTAATGAATACCAAATTGTCTTTTGGAAAATAAAATCTTCTTGAACTAGCTAGTAAACTCATATTTTCTCCAAGAAGGGACGGTGTTCTCTGTCCTCTGCCCATTGATGCTCTAATAACAGTTGTTGCTAGTGGTGCGTATCTTAAATGCAATCTTGGCGTTACAAATCCACCAAAAATTGAATTATAATCTGCACGAATTCCTGCAACCATTGTGAAAATAGCTAAGTGAGAATAGGTGTATTCGAAAAAACTACCTGCAACATTTTCCTTCCTAAAATATTGAATCGGTAACTCATCACTGAATTTGCTTAGATTTTCTTCATGTTTGTCATGCTGCCAACTCAAGCCTGTTCTGAATTTGTGATTCGTATTTCCAATGATACTTTGATAAATTAGATTGCTATACATCGTGTTTTGTAAACCATGGTACTTTTGTAAACCAAACAAGGCTTTGTTTTCCTGATTTACTGCACTCAATTGAAGTCCGATACTTTTATATACTTTGTTTGGGAAAATATATCCAATTTTTAACCAGCCTTCTTTTCTTTTAGTATCTAATTCAATTCCGTAGTTTTTTACAGTTAAATTTTCTTCATTTCTTGAATAACCTAATTGTCCGCCAGTACGACTATCTTCAACAAATCTAAATCCTCCAAGCAAATTCAAACCTTTATACAATTGATACCTGAAACGATACATCATATTGTATTGGAAACCTTTTGGATTGTCCATGAATCCATCTTTGTTATGATCTCTTTCTAAAACAGTAGCATTGGCATGTAATAAAATGGTATTTGAAAACCTGCTATTTACTTTTCCTGTATAAACCATGTTATTCTCCAGTCTTCCTCCAGCACCATAGTATGCATTATACATTAATTTATCATGTGATTCTGTTGCATGTAGTTCGGTATTAATTTGTCCTGCCAGACTTTCAAATCCATTTACCACCGAACCTTGACCTTTTGTTATTTGAATATTGTTTAACCAAGAGCCCGGTGTATAAGCAGTTCCTATATTGGCCGCAATTCCTCTTGTTGAGGGAATCATTTCCTGACTCATCAAAGTATACTGACTGGCCAATCCCAGCATCTGAATTTGTTTAGTGCCCGTTAAGGCATCTGCAAAAGAAACATCAACAGAAGGATTGGTTTCAAAACTTTCGGAAAGGTTACAACATGCAGATTTAAAAAGTTCTTTTTCGTTCATCACCGTGGTTTTCCAAGGGTCGATAAAACTAACTTCCGAACTTTTTCTTTCATAGGAAACAGAAAATTCTTCCAATTCATTTTTGTTAATCAACATTACTTTTAGGAATTGCTGTTTACTTACAAAAATGGTATCAGGTTTATAACCTACATAAGTAACTACAAGACGTTTGGTTTTATCTGTAACCGCTAAATTAAAAACGCCATTGCTATCGGTTTTGGTTCCCAATTGGGTACCTAACCAAAACACACTTGCGGCTTCAATCGGTTTGATATTTCCTTTATTGTCTGTTTCCGATACAATTCCTTTGATAGATTGATTATCCTGCGCTTTTACAGATTTCATCAAACAAAAAACAAAAAAGAAAAGTATTACATGTTTAATCATGATGAGTATTCGGTTTTTCCCTGAACAAACAACAATCAGGAAGTTTGCTATAAATACTGTCAGGTGCTTTTACTTTTTCTGTATCATGACCGGCTTTTGCAATCAATTGATGAATTTGCTCGATGCTGATTTTATCTGGATTATATACCAATTTTAGTTCTTTTGTATCGATGTTCCAATCTGCGGATTTGATACCAGGTGCATCTAAAGCTTCTTCAATTCTCTCTTTGCAGGATGTGCAATTGCCAAAAACTTTAATTGAAGTTTTGATGATTCCCGATTGTGCGCTGATTTGTATTCCTGAAAGTATCAGGATAAATAAGAATATTTTTTTCATTTTTTTTATGGTTTACTCAGTTTTGAG
The DNA here is from genome assembly GCA_027487625.1 of Bacteroidota bacterium. Taxonomy (GTDB): domain Bacteria; phylum Bacteroidota; class Bacteroidia; order UKL13-3; family UKL13-3; genus CAISCU01. Next base: position 19,669 of record JAIYDG010000350.1, on the reverse strand, counting down.
TTGTTTAAAAATTCATTGTCTGTTAATGTTTTCATAAAGGCAACCAAGTCAGTTTTTTCCTGTTGAGTTAAATTAAGTCCTTTATTGATAACTTCCATGTTCTCATCAAGATTTGGGGAATTTTTAACAATTCCTTCGTTGTAAAAATTCACAACTTCTTCCAAAGTTTTGAATCTGCTATCGTGCATGTAAGGAGCGGTAACCTCAATGTTTCTTAATGTAGGAACTTTGAATTTACCATCATCTAAAGGATTTTTGGTTACTATTCCGCGACCTTTGTCTTTGAAGTTTAAATCTAATCCATTGTTACGCAAAGCATCATCGGTTAACAAAACATCGGAATGACAATGGTTACAATCGGCTTTACCAAAGAACAGTGCCTGACCTCTTTTTTCGGATTCATTTAATACACTTGTATCTCCTTCGAAATAGAATTTATCGAATTTGCTATTGAATGAAATCAAGGTTCTTTCAAACTGGGCAATTGCTTTTACTACTAGATTTGAATCGATGTTTTTGGTTCCAAATGCCTTGAAAAACAAATTGGGATATTCGGCATCATTTTGTAATCGGTTCACAACAGTTGGCCAAGTATTTCTCATTTCAATAGGATTGGTAACAGGATCATGTGCTTGTGCTTCCAGTGAAACACGTCTTCCATCCCAGAACAAGAATTTAGACCAAGCTAGGTTAATGATTTGCATCGCATTTCTATCACCTAAAGCACCATTGGTTCCAACACTAAAAGCAGCGGAATCGGTAAATCCATTGCTTTGTTGGTGGCAGCTTGCACAACTTTGAGTTTGGTTATCGCTTAGTTTGGTATCATAAAATAATTTCCTACCCAAAGTAATACCTTCAACAGTAGTAGGATTATCGCTTGGAATTGGCATTTTTCCTAGGTAAATATCAACCCAGGTAGGATAAGTAATGGCAAAAGGAGTAGGCTGAAATACATCGGTTATGGTATAGTCTGTTTCCTTTTTGGTACAGGCAATCACAACAAGCATATAAATGCCAGCTGTCAATAAAAGCTTCTTCATACAATTAATCTTTTATGATTCTGTGGATGCTGAAATTTCCGTTGCTGTAAATCAGTTTTACAAAAAAGAAACCTTTATCCAAGGAAGAAACATCAAGTGTTGACGATTTCCCAATTAAATTTTGAGTACTGATTTCTTGTCCGTTTTGGTTGAAAATGATAGCTTCACTCATTTCAAACTTACTATCAATTTGAATAGTTTTTGTTGCAGGGTTTGGATAAATTTTAGCTAAATTTTCTTTGTAAGTTTCCAAGCTAGTTAATCCTGCAAGAGAATTGTTTATTGCATTAGTAATATTGGCATTATGTGAAACAGAATAGCCTTGTTTTTTGTAGTGAACATAACGGTCTTTTGGTCCTACAACCACAATAGTTGGCATTCCCATTCCACCATAATATTCAACTTCATCATTCCCTAATGTTAAAATTTGGTGTGTGAATCCATTTGCTGATTTCCAAGCTTGCATACCTTCACAAGTGTATGAATTTGAATAAGCAATCTGAAGAATTTTTACTTTTCCTGGATGTGAAGTTTTAAAAGGTTCAACCAAAGATGTTAAGCCTTTTCCTGCTGTAATACAAGGTTGGCAATTCGGAATCATTACATACTCTAGAACTACAGTATAACCTGAATCTAATAATGAAAATAAGTGAACCGGATTTCCATCACAATCATTGCGAGAGAAATCCATGGCTGTAGTTTGAGCCTGAGACGCGAAAAATGAAAATATAGATAAAATAGAAACGATAAGTTTTTTCATGATAAGTTTATTAAAATTTTGAATGATGTTTATTGGTGAGAAATTCACCTAAAAAATGATACAAGTTTGCAAACAAATTTTGCGTGCTAAACAAACATTCTAAATTCTAAAAACTGACAAAAGAGAAAGTTCGGTTTCCCCTCGTTGTCGAAAAACTTGATTTTTGTAAAAATGAGTGGGTGATTTATCAAGTTTTGAAATGATTTCGACTTTTTCGGAAATCATAAAAACCAATAAATCTGAAGAAAAGTGTTTGAACTGTAATGAACTTAAAAGTGCTGGAGCAACGTTTTGAGTTTTAATAATAACATCATCACAACAGTCCATTGAACTCATATCTGCACATTCGCAAGGTTCAGTTTCGTGTTCTCCAAAGCCAAATTGAGTTAAAACATCACCACAAAAATGCAAATTGGCCTTCAGGTTACTTGAAGTACCTAAAAGTAGAAAAAGCATGAATATGGATAAAAGTTTTTTCATTAAAAGAAACAAAAGTACAAAATTTTTATCGGAATAATGTTAATTTTCAGATTGTTTACCATTATTAAATGGCTGTTTACAGCGGTTTTTAGTGAATATTTAGCAAATAATCAAGGTTTTGCAGTTTGTTAACATTAAAAGTCTTAGATTTGCAGGCTTTTTAAAAAATCATGCAGAACATAAGAAATATTGCCATTATTGCACACGTTGACCATGGAAAAACAACCTTAGTCGACAAAATCATTCACCAAACTCAACTTTTTCGTGAAAACCAGGAAAAGGGCGACTTAATCCTCGATAACAACGATTTAGAGCGTGAAAGAGGAATTACAATTTTGGCGAAAAACATCTCTGTTAATTACAAAGGAACAAAAATCAACATCATTGATACTCCTGGTCACAGTGACTTTGGAGGTGAAGTTGAAAGGGTTTTAAACATGGCCGATGGTGTATTACTATTGGTAGATGCTTTTGAAGGTCCGATGCCACAAACACGTTTTGTGTTACAAAAGGCTTTGGCTTTGGGTAAAAAACCAATTGTAGTAATTAATAAAGTAGACAAACCAAATTGCAGACCTGATGAAGTTCATGATGCAGTATTTGATTTGTTTTTCAATTTAGAAGCTACAGAAGAACAATTAGATTTCCATACCATGTACGGTAGTTCTAAAATGGGTTGGATGGGAAGAGATTGGAGAAATCCAACTACAGATTTCACCTCATTATTAGATGATATTATTTCAGGTATTCCTGCTCCAATAGTTAAAGAAGGTTCTTTACAAATGCAGATTACCTCTTTAGATTTCTCAACTTTTACTGGACGTATTGCTATTGGTAGAATTTTAAGAGGAAGTATCAGAGTAAACCAACCTGTAAGTATTGTAAAAAGAGATGGTTCAATACAAAAATCAAGAATCAAAGAACTTTATACTTTCGAAGGTTTAGGTAAAATGAAAGTAGAAGAAGTTGGTGCTGGAGATATTTGTGCTGTAATGGGTATAGATGGTTTTGAAATTGGTGATACTATTGCTGATTTTGAAAATCCTGAAGGTTTGATTCCTATTAAAATCGACGAACCTACTATGAACATGATGTTCATGATTAACAATTCTCCATTCTTTGGTAAAGAAGGAAAGTTTGTAACATCACGTCACTTACGCGATCGTTTGTTCAAAGAATTAGAAAAGAATTTGGCTTTACGTGTTGAAGAAACAGATTCAGCAGATTCATATTTGGTATTTGGTCGTGGTATTCTTCATTTATCTGTTTTGATTGAAACAATGAGACGTGAAGGATATGAATTACAAGTTGGACAACCACAAGTAATTCTCAAAGAAATCAATGGTCAGAAATGTGAGCCAATTGAAATTTTAACAGTTAACGTTCCTGAAGAATACGCTGGTAAAGTAATTGAATATGTAAGTCAGCGTAAAGGTGACATGTTAATTATGGAACCAAAAGGAGATTTAATTCATTTAGAGTTTGAAATTCCATCACGTGGTATCATTGGATTAAGAAATAACATATTAACAGCAACAGCTGGTGAAGCTATTATGGCTCACCGTTTCAAAGCATTTGAGCCTTGGAGAGGTGCAATTCCTAACAGAGGTGCAGGTGTAATGATTTCAGGTGAATTAGGGAAAGCTATTGCTTATTCTATTGATAAATTACAGGATAGAGGAAGTTTCTTTATTGAATCAGGTGAAAATATTTACATGGGTCAAATTATTGGTGAAACCAATCGCCAAGACGACTTAGTTGTAAACGTTACCAAAGAAAAGAAATTAACGAATATGCGCGCATCTGGTACAGATGATAAAGCACGTATGACACCAAAAATTAATTTCTCATTAGAAGAATGTATGGAATATATTCAAGATGATGAGTTGGTAGAAATTACTCCATTATCATTACGTTTAAGAAAAATTCATTTGAACGAAAACGATAGAAAACGTTTCAAAAACTCGATGGCATCAGCATAAAGTAAGTTGTAGAATAAACTGGTTTCTCCTTTTATTTTGTGATACTAACTATAATAAAAAAGGCCGCATGACTCAAATCATGTGGCCTTTTTGTGTAATTATCTTTGTATACTAAATCCAATATTCATGAACTTTTGGGTTCAGTATAAAGGAGGATTTAAGGTTGAAATTTAGAGTTGAAATAAATGTAAAATTTGTTTCTTTATTATACTCCAAATCAATTTTTTTAACAATTTAATAGATATTTTGAAATCCTAATTCAATACTCTAATTCGATTAAATATAAAAGTTAATGGATTAAACTCACCTGTATTGTAATTTGAATATTTTGTATATTCGTACTAATATCAAATTTATGAATATTGAAGTAACTAAATATGAGCTATTAAATAAGTTGTTAAATACATCAGATGAAAGTCTTTTAGAGCAGCTTGTTGCGGTTTTCAATAAGTCGGAAAAAACTATTGACCCAATAACAATTACTCAATATAATAAAGACATAGAAACTGCAGAGAATAGAATCAAAAATGGGAAATTTACTACTCATGAAGACCTAGAATTTGAAAGTGAAGAATGGTAAGTAAAAGGAGTAGAAACATTAAATGGGATGATGAAGCTAGACTTTACTTTAAACAAGCTATTCAATATATAAAACAAGAATCTCCGCAGGGTGCACTTAAAGTAAAGCAAGCTGTTTTGGCGCAAATTTCAGTATTGAAAACAGATGCTGGGATTTATGAGGCTGATAAGTTTAAGTTAGAAAACGATGGTAGTTATAGAGCTCTTACAGTATTTAGTTATAGGATTACATATAAAGTTACAAATGCAGAAGTCTTAATTCTAAGAATAAGGCATACCAGTCAGAATCCTATTGTTTATTAATAAATTTTATAGGTTATTCTGCATAGTAAACTATCTTTTAGTCGTTTATTTAATTCAATTTTTTTGGCAGTATTTTCGATTCAAGAATTAATCCTGCGTTGGGATTTAATTATTTGGTTTGGTTATATAAATGGTTGCTTATTAGTTTTTTGTTATGAATAAAATGTTTTTTTTGATGGTAATTACTCTTTTTTCTTTTTCAAATTGTAGTGAAAAGTTTATTGGAGTTGATTTTGAAAAATATAGAATTTCAGAAGCAGTTGAGATGGGGTCAGGAGAATTTATAATTGATAAAGTTAGGTTGAAAATAATAAATAACGAATTAATCTTGAAGGGTAAAGTTTGTTCTCCACCATGTGACGAATTTCCTTTTGAGGGAGCTTTCTTGATTCGAAAAAACAATTTGTGTTTAATTGATACAATTGGGGTTACTAATCAAAAAGGTTTATTTGATGTGAAATTTTTGTTGAATAAAGTTGAAAATGATACTTTGATATTTAGTTATCCTTTATTTCGAGATTACAAGTTCGATATTTCAAAAATTGTGAATGAACATAAAAAAGATTTCTAATATTACTTTATAATCTTACCCCGATTACAAACCTTCAATTATGGAGGTCTCTTATGTCCTATTGTCTTTAAATTACAGAATACTTTTAGGCCTAAAGCTAAACCAAAAACTGGCTTTAACGCAATTCTACCTCTATTTGTATACACTTCTTGTTTTTCCAACAACAAACAAATCTCAGTTTTTAGCATGACCTGTATCATTTATTTGCCTTAGCAGCGGGATTATCTTTGAGTAGTAAATTTTAAATCCATGAAAAAAGATATTAGAGTTAAACACATCATGACAATGGAGCTTGTGGTTGGAAATGTAAACAACAAGTTTTCTCAGGTCCTTGATTTCTTTTGTAAATTCAAAATTGCACATCTTCCTATTGTAGAAGAAAATAATAAGTTATTGGGTATAATCAGTGTTAATGATGCATTGAATTATATGCACGAAAAATTAGGAGCAGGCAATTCACTTAGTTATGAATCTTTAGATGCTGATTTTAAAATGGATGAACTGATGACCCCAGAGCCCTATTTTATTTCAGCTGATGCCACTGTTGAAGAAGCATTGGAGCGTTTAGACAAAGGTAGGTTTCAAGCTTTACCAGTTGTTGAAAATGAGATTATTGTTGGAATAATTACCAACAAAGATTTAGTGAAAGCATTTTCCTATGAAGTTAATCCAGTAGAGACTAGGTCTACTTATTCCATAGAAACCTCAGGTTTCGGAATTTAGATCCTCTCCAGGATGGGGTTCAAATGCAGGGAGTGATGGCCCTGCCTTGGTTTAGCGCCGTGGCTGATTACCACGGCGTTTTTATGTTTAAAACTGGTTCAATACTTTTTCACTGCTTTTACATCATACTATTACAATCTTAGTATTTTGCGAACTATGGTTGATTTGTCGAATTGTTACCTCGAAAATGTTTCTCTACACCGAGTAGGAAACCAAAACAATGGAGATACTTTGGAATTATCAAAAACCGAAGTAGATTTAGATGACCCTGAATTGAAGGTTCTCTTGCATAAATTTTTCTTGGGTTCATTTAATGTTTCTGAGTGGTATCAGTTTCATTTTTCTAATGGTGATTTAAGCCTCAATCCGGTTTATAAATTTGCTAAAGAAATATTCTATGAGCAAAGTTCATTTCACATAACAAGTATCCACCTTGCGCAGCATTTATTCGAAAAATCGGTACATCCACAAATCAAGGCAGGAGATTTTTTTGTAGCTCGTTTTTCTGAAATTATTTTTGAAGGCAGAGCTGTTCAAGGAATCGGATTATTTAAATCGGAACAGAAACAATCATTCATCAAAACATCTGAAATCAAAGGTGGATTTACCCTAAACTATGATGAAGGTATTACGCCTGAAAAATTAGATAAAGGTTGTTTAATTGTTGATTTAGAAGAAGAATCAGGCTTCAAGGTTTTGATATTGGATAAGTCGAACCGCTCTGGAGAAGCACGTTATTGGAGAGATGATTTTTTAATGGTTCAACCTAAAAAAGATGAATACCATTTTACTAAAGAGTTTCTTACGCTTACCAAAGATTATGTTTCAAATCAACTTGACAAAGAATTTGAAGTCACCAAAGCCGACCAAATTGATTTGTTAAATCGTTCGGTTGATTTTTTCAAAAAGAAAGAAAAGTTTGTTAAAGAAGAATTTGAATCGGAAGTGCTACAAGACCAAGGCCTAATTACTTCATTCAGAACCTTTGATGATGCATACAGAGAAAGTAAGGAAATGGATGCATTTACTGAATTTGAAATCTCATCAGTTGCAGTAAAAAAGCAATCAAAAGTTTTCAAAAGCATTCTCAAACTCGACAAAAACTTCCACATCTACATCCATGGCGATAAAAGCTTAATCGAAAGGGGAGTAGATGCCGATGGAAGGAAGTTTTATAAGATTTACTTTACGGAGGAAAGCTCGTAATAGAGGCCGTAGGCCTCTACTTTGGCTATTAGCCATTAGCTTTTGGCCGGGATTCTACTATGGATAAACATCTTATTACTATTCAATCTAATAAAAAGCGGTCAATGTAATTTAGGCTTTTACACAACAGCCAACAGCCAACAGCCAACAGCCAACAGCCAACAGCCAACAGCCAACAGCCAACAGCCAACAGCCAACAGCTATTTCTTCACATTTATATAAGATTTCAATACCTTCACATAGTCTTCAAATGCTTTTAATCCTATGGGTGTAAGTCGACAGGTTGTTAAAGGGAAATTGTCTTTAAACTGTTTTTCAATTTCAACATAACCCGCTTCTTTCAATTTCTGTAATTGAACACTTAGATTCCCTGCACTGGCAGATGTTTGCTCCTTTATATAAGTAAACTCGGCCTCTTTTACCGAAACCAATAGTGAAACTATAGCTAGTCTCAATTGAGAATGTAAAATTGGGTCTAAGTCCTTAAACATGTTCAGCTTTGAATTCTTTGTTTTGTATATGTCCTGGAATAATAAATCCACCTAAAACAGCTAATGCCAAAAGTAATAATTGCCAATCATATTTAACGAAAAATGCAACTATAGCACAAGCCCAGTTTAGAAACGAACCCATTCTTAATGGTTTTGATTTTACAATTCCGCCTGTAATATATGTGATGGTTGCATACAATACCATAATCACAGGATAAAATGCCTTCCACGCACCTGCATTCATTGGCATGATTAAACAAATAATTAATAAACTTATAACGTAGGCTGTTGTAACATAAGTCATTAATTCATCTACATATGTTTTAGCAGTTTTTCTTTTTTTGTTATATTCTTTTTTACTTGCAATTGCTGTAATTACACCTCCCAATGGCATTAATATTCCCCATACCAATGCATGATTTGGGTGATTTAAGAATACCAAAAGTGAATAATCTGTAATGGCAGAAATAAATACCAACCAACCCCAAAGTATCCAGTAAAATCCATTATCACTAATGCCTTGTTTGGTTTTTTGAATCATTTGCTCAATGATAGCTAATGCTTCGGTCTCGTTAATTTCTTTGTTTTCCATGTTAATTAATGATAATTTTATTAGTAAATATTTGCTTGTTTTTGTTGATTAGTGTGATGTAATAGATACCCGAATTTAGCTTTTCTAGATTGATTTCATTATTGCTTAATTCTTGTTGATCAACTATTTGTCCTTGTAAATTATACACACTAAATGATTCAAATTGGTATTCATTTTCAAAATAGAATTTTTGATCGATGCTAGGATTTGGATACAACTTAATTTTCCTTACTTCATGTTCATTCATTCCACTGTTGATGTATTCTAATTTGATGTCATCTATTAATAAACTACTTCCAATTATTGGGTCGAATCCATTAATACTAGAAGAGAAAATGATTGATGCTGAATCTGGATTTTCATCTGAATAATATTCAAAAAATACTTGAATATATTGGTAGCTTGAATCTGTACTTCCTTTTGTCCAGCTTGCTTTTCCAATTGTTTGTTCTACATTGTTTTTAAATTTACTCAAGGTAAAGTTTAATGCTGATGAATCGCCCAATGCGGGATTGGCTTTGCTCCAAAAACTTATTGCAACTGGTCTACTTTTAAAAGGAATTTTGTTTAGTTCTAAAACTGGATTTCCCATATTATCTAACATATTGTTGCAGGTAAGAAGTCCTGGAATTACACCAAATGCTTGTGAAGTTGTTTCTAGATAAACAGCTTTTTCTCCAGTTTTTGATATTGTTGATGGCCATGTTGTAGGTTCCATACCAAATACTTTTAAACTATTTAAGGTGTACCAAAATTCGGGATCAGAATAAGTTGTACCATTTTTACTTCTATCAACCCAATTTTCAAAACTACCATTTCTGATACTATCAATTTGAGCATTTGCTCTTGGAATGCTCGAACATCCAAGTCCAAGCATTAGAATTAACCAGGATATATTTTTCATGACGGAGCAAATATAAACTGGTTTATAATATAAACTACTTTACGGTGAAAAATATTTTTTAAGTGTTTGAAATATAATTGTTTAAAATTTTGTTTAGATGTATTTTTAATTTATTTTTCTGATTTTGTGACCAGAAATTCCACCCTTCTATTCATAGCTCTACCTTCTTCTGTTGAGTTATCTGCAATGGGTTTTTCCTCACCATAACCTTTGAATTCAAGTCGTTTGGCAGAAATGCCTTTTGATATTAACCAAGTCATTACTTTTTTTGCTCTATCAGACGATAATTTCAGATTATATGCGGCTGAGTTGATACTATCTGTGTGACCAATGATTTGAATATGTAAGCCAGGATTTTCGTTTAATGTTTGATATAATTTTTCAAGTTCAATGCTTGATTCTATTTTTAAGCTTGATTTATCTAAATCAAAAAAGATGTTTTGTAATGTATAGGTTTTTCCTTTTTCGAATCGTGGTGGTCTTATTGTATCACTACAATTGCAGGTTCCATCGAGTTGTTTTTCACTGATGCAGATATCATCAAAGTAGGCTCTAACTTGAAAGTACATGGCTTGTAAACGCGCGTTTTTGCAAGAATCAAGATAGCCTTGATACCATCTGTTAATCCATCGTACAGTAGTGTCTCTTTGATATGCATTTACTTTGGTGAAATCAGTCAGTAATTTAACTTGTCGTTTTAAATCTCTTTTGTTTTTTGGTTCATCAAATTCTAAACTTCTTCCATTAAAACTATCTTTAGTAAATTGAACCCACTCATCTCTTTCAATCAATGTTTGTTTTTCAAATTCAGTCCATTTATCAAGTGCCTTTCCTGTTTCATCATCAAAAAATCTTCCAATGTATAAGTACTTTCCGCTGCGTTGAGCTGTGAAGGAGGTTTCAACATATTGCCAAAATGGTCTTTCACTCATGGTATCAACTTCGAATTCCAAATCAGCTTGTTCAAATATTCGTGTTCTCTTATTGAGTTCAATTCCTTCATTCAAAAAAGCCATTTGTACTTTCTTCAACCATTCAGGACGGTCCCACTGGTTTGATTTAAAGAATAATTTGAATTTGATGCAATATTGTTTTCCTTCCTGAATAGGTTCTTTTAATAAAACATACATGTATTCGCTAGGCAATGGATGTATTAAACAAAGCCCGTTTAAATGGTTGTAATATCTTTCTCCACTGGTGTCAAGCCACATATCTTCATAATGATAAAACTCGCCAGGCGGCTGCACCCAATGACTTACCCCATGTCCATATGTTGATTCGAAATTACCATTTGGAACCAAGTTTTGGGTAGATCCTAAAAAGGAAATGAAGAAGAATATAAGTCCAAGAAAATACCGCATTAAAATTTATTCAAATCAATATTTACTTACTTTCTCAGAATAAATCACCTTGTTGTTTTCTATAATTCCAATCAGATAATTACCCGGATTTAATGCCGAAATTTCATCTTCCAAACAGATTTCTTTGGAGCTAATTTCTTTCTCAATTATTTTGGTTCCATTCATATCCAATAACATCAATCCTAGTTTTTTTTCTGTTGGATTTTGAACACATAATTTATTCTGAAATGGATTCGGATAAATATTAAAATCGTTTATTTCTTTTTTTTTGGTTTGAAGTCCACTGCTTTGATTTGGCAACTTAAATCTAAATAAAGAAGCACTACTTAAAGGGCTAGATTCTTCAGTAAAATAAAGAGTGTTTGAATCTGCAAAACATATTCCTTCTTTCTGACTCAATGCATTAAACGTATAAGTATTTACCTGACCTTTAAGGAATTTATTTCCAGTATATCCTTTAAAAAGCCAAAGTTTATCATAACCAAGAAGCACTACTTTTTTACCATCCTGACTAATAGCTGCACCAGTAATTGATTGGTTTAACCAGGCTCCTGCACCAGTATAAAAACTGTCTCTTTTTGCCGCAACATAGGTTCCGGCTTTGGCTGGAAGCGCATACATTACAGTATAACCATTATAAGGACTTGTTCTGTTTTTGCTGAAAAGAAAAATGCTATCATTCCACCAAAACATAGCTTCCATATCATAATTTAAAGCTTCTGCTGCAGGAGGAAATGCTGTTTGTCCTTGGTACGTAAAATTGAGTATGCCAACACTTGTTGTATCCTTAGTAAAGGTTGAAGGATTGGCCATGATATAAATACGAAGATTTTTTCTATCGTTGTTATTATTGCCAAACTCACCAATATAAACTTTGCCGCTGGCATCTGTGGTAATGTCTTCCCAATCAACATTCGACGCATTGATATACAATCTTCTTTTTACAGTTCCAGTAGAATCAAACTCTGTAAGTACAGGGTCTGAGCCACTATCATTGTGACTGAAAAAACGATTGGCACCAGTTTTAAGCAAACCAGATGATTCTGCTAAAACACTAGGTAAAGTGCATATTTTTGTAGGAACAATTTGGGCAGAAGCAATGGCTATTGTAGAAAAGCTTATTACAAATAGAATTAGTTTTTTCATGTTTCAATATATAAAAAAAAGATTGAAATTGGGTTTTGAAAATTAACTTAAGAGATTTTGATTCTTATAAATTTGACTTTTAGAAAAAAGAAGGGTGCTGCATTACTATTGAGGAACAATACAATTAATAAATGTAATTATTGTATTCATTTTTTGAATAAAAACATTTCCGTTTTAATATCCATATCATTTGTCAATGTTATTCAGAAGCTTTAAATAGGTTCCCTTTAAAACAAATAAAATTTCGTATAGCCAAATTTTAAATACACCTAAAAGAGTCATTAGTGCGCAGAATCACTAATTTCTATATGTACTTTTTATTATTTGCGAGACTTCTTTTTATAAGAGAATTCATGCCTTTTTATCCAAACAGTTTCACCTAAAAATTGAATGTCTTTTCTATTTTTGTATGTTGTTAAACCAAAAGTATAAGTATGTTTAAAAGTAGCTGGTTTATCATCATTCCCGTCTTTTCCTAATTCTTCAGTTATGATTTCAATATCACCATTTTTAAGTTTACGTCTTGATTTTATTAATTCATTTTCAATGTATTTACCATCTATAGAAATTGAAATCGTGTCAATTGAATTTGCGCTAGTTTCATTTGGGTAAATGTTTGAGAAGACATATTTGCTAGAGGTACCAATTCTTTTAACTTCTAAGTTTGCCGGCATTGTATAAGGTTTTCCTGATGAATAGTCGAGATAGGTTAAAGTACCTTCCCAAGTTCCTGATAACTTATTAAAGTCATTTTGAATAGTTTTTAAACTAATTTGTGCACTACAAAATATTATAACCATAACTGTTAAGATTATAGTTTTATTAAGTCTAATTGGTTTCATTATTTTAGTATTTATTTATCAGCAATTTTTATATTGATTAGCCTTAAAAGTAATAATAAATTGGAGTCTATTATTTTCTTTTTTTTTATGCTTATTTTTTAGATTGAACTCAATTCTGTTTAATCAACAAAATAAAAAGGTAAACTAACAACATCAACATTTTTTTTAATTTAAGAGAAATGATATAAATTGATTCATTTTCATCGGTTATATAGTGTTCAATAATCTCATTCAGACTTCTTCCTTTTTTTGCAAATAGTTCAATGTAGTCAATGACTTCTTTTTAATAGTTAATGAGATGTTTGTCTTCATTATGAAAGGTATATATCAACATTAATCAATAAGCATTGAATTTCCAAAAGACAAAAAAAAGCGGCTCATATCCTTAGATACAAGCCGCTTTTTTTAGAAATTATCTTGAATTAGTAACCGAATATTTCTTCTAAACTTACTTCTGTTACTTTTCCATATTTCGACAAATCTTCCATTTTGATTTTGTCTTTCGAACCCATTACACAATAAGTGAAAGGTTTGTTTTTATAAGTTGTTTGTTGAAAGTTCACTACATCTTTTAAAGTGATTTTAGGAAGACTTTCATATACATCTTTGTTGATGTCTTTTGTTAAGCCTAATTTTTCATTATCATCATATGAGAAAATGATATCAGCATCATTTGTTCTTTGTGTTTCAATTCCATTAATCAAAGAACTTTTTGCAGCTTCAAACATATTTTCAGCTTGAGGCATGTCATTTAATAACTCATTCATTGCTGGAACTGCTTCATTCAGTTTGTCTGATTGTGTTCCAATATAAGCCATGATATAATATGGATCATTTTTCTTACTAGGTTGTAAGTATCTTGAATAGGTTGAATAAGCCAATGCTTTACTTTCACGAATGGTTTGGAAAACAACTGATGACATTCCTCCTCCGAAATACTCATTAAACATGGTTATCATCGCTGTTTTACTTGGGTCGTAACCAACTGCGGTTTTGCTTAACCACATGATTTCAGCTTGAACCATATCATAATTTACAAATAAAACATTGTTTTCTTTGGTATCTAATCTTGTGAATTCAACTGGCTTAGGAATACTTAATGCAACTTTAGGAGTTTTATGTTCTTTAGCAAGAATGCTGTTTAAACCTTTTAATTCTTGTGGACCAAAATACCAGATTTTGTGTGTATACGAAGTTATATTGTGAATGTATTTAACTAATTCTTCTGCTTTTAATGCCTTTAATTCTGTAGCACTTAACTCATGTTTAAAAGGATTTTTTGCTCCATACATCGCATAATTTTGAAGCGCTACTCTAAAGATTAAACCTTTGTTCTTTTTAGCATCTTCTCTTGATTTTAATGTTCTTTCAATCATAGTATTTAATGCAGCTTGGTCTGGTTTTGCATTAGCTAATAAATGCTCGAATAATTTTACTGCTGGTACAAAGTTTTCATCCAATCCACTTAATGAAACATATACTTGTTCATTAGAAACGCTCACGCTAAAATCACAAGCCAATTTGAAGAATTCTTTGCTGATTTCTTCCGCTGAATACTTATCTGTACCTAAGTATTGTAACATGTTTACTGCAACGGGTAATTTTAAATCATTGAATTTCCCCATTTCCAAAGCATAGTATAATTGGAACAATCCTGATTCATTATTTCTAACATAATAAACATTTCCCATACGAGTCATGTCTTTATCAAAATCTATGAACTTAGGTTTGATAGAAGGCGAAGGACTTTCAGTTACTTTTTTAACAAATGGTGAAACATCATTTCTATTTACTTCTACAGGAGTGATTTCAGGTTTTTCAATTTTTGAGATAGATTTATCTTCACCTAATCTTTTATAAACTACAACATAATCATTGGTGAACCATTTTTTTGCAAATTCAACCAATTCAGGTTTAGTAATTTTGCTCATTAAATCCAATTCTTCAGAAACATTTTTCCAATTTCTATCCATACAAAATGCGTCTAACATGGCATAAGCTCTTCCATCGTTGTTCTCGCGTTCTTTAATTTTGTAGATTTTTAAATTAGCAATAATGGCTTTTAAAGTAGCATCATCAAATTCGCCATTTTTTAGTTTTTCTAATTGATTTAAAAGTAAGGTTTTAACTTCTTCTAAACTTTGATCTTTTTTAGGCTTTCCACTAATAAACATCACACTATAATCTTTATTAGCCCATGTTTGTGAACCTGCGCTTAGTACAGCTTGTTTTTTAACCAGGTTTAAGTCGATTAATCCGGCTTTTGCATTTGATAATAACATATCAGCCATTTGTAACATCATCGATTCTTTGGTGCCGCCACCTGGAAATCTGAAACCAATCATTAGGTTTTCGGCATCTGGACCATAAACATTAATTTCATCAGGAGTTGTTTTTGCAACTTCAGGATTAAAACTAAAGGCTGGAACCGGTTTAGGCTGCATGTAAGAAAATTTCTCATCAATCACGCGAATCATTTTATCAGGGTCGATATCACCTGATAAAATAATTGCCATATTATTAGGCACATAATAAGTATTGTAGTAATTTCTGATTTTAACCAATGATGGATTTTTCAAATGTTCAACAGTTCCAATGGTTGTTTGTGTACCATATGAATGTTTCTTGAATAGGCCTTGTAACATGGCTTCAAAAACTTTGCGACCGTCGTTATCTAATGAAATATTCTTTTCTTCATAAACTGCCTCTAATTCGGTATGGAACAAACGTAAAATTGGATTACGGAATCTTTCAGCTTCAATGCCAATCCATTTTTCCATGTTATTTTCAGGAATATCATTTACATAAACTGTTTGCTCTAATGAGGTGAATGCATTGGTTCCTTGCGCACCAATAACCTGCATTAATTTATCGTATTCGTTGGCAATTGCAAAACTTGATGCTACTCCAGAAACTGAATCGATTTGGTGATAAATGTTTTTTCTTTTGGCTTCATCAGTTGTTTTGTTGTACAACTCATAAAGGGCATCAATTTTATCTAATTGCTCTTTCTCTTTAGCCCAGTTTAAAGTACCATAAGTGTCGGTGCCTTTAAATAACATGTGTTCAAGGTAATGGGCTAATCCTGTATTATCAGAAGGATCGTTTTTGCTACCAGCCTTGGTGGCAATCATTGTTTGAACTCTAGGTTGCTTTTTATTAACGCTCATCATTACAGTGAGTCCGTTTTTTAAAACATAGGTTCTAACTTTTAAAGGGTCGTTGCTTACCATTGTGTATTGGTATTTGCCATCGGCCGACTTTAAAGTTTGTGTTTCGAATTTAGTTTGTGCATTTGCAAACAGTATTGCAAATACTAAACTAATCATGAAAATAGTTTTCCTCATGGGTTTAGGTTTTTATTAAAGGGTGAAAATCTTATTTTTTTTAATGAATGCAAAAGTCTTTTATTTAAGTGGTTAAATATAAGCAGTTTGATTCGTTTTTTTTATTGTTGTGAACTTGGAAATACTTTAGCCATTCTTGGGTTTCCGCTGATATCGTTTTTAATAAGAATTTTTCTTTGCGTTTTTTCGCCAAGTTCTAAGAGAGCATTTGATTGTGAAGCGGCTATTTCAAAATATATCAGGCATTTACTTAATTCTATAATCCTTTTGTAAAATAAAAGAGGATTGTCATTTGGAACAAACAAAGCAATTGATGGTTCAAAATCTTTCACATTGATGTGCATTTCCGCTTTTTCAATTTCAGGTATATAAGGTGGATTGCTTATGATGATATCAAAATTTTGATCTTTTAAAAACTGTTCAGCTTCCGGTGAAAGTATATCCAATTGTTTAAACTCAATACTGCAAACATTCTTTTTGGCATTGTGTTGTGCAAGTTCCAAAGCATCATCAGAAACATCAATTGCGCTAATATTCCAGTTCTTTTTTTCTTTGGCAATTGAAATGGCTATGCAACCTGAACCTGTTCCAATATCTAAAATCTTTAACTCAGGTAAATTTTGATTGTCTTCCAAAAGCCAATCAATTAATTCTTCAGTTTCAGGGCGTGGAATTAAAACCGATTCATTCACATCAACCACAATTTTTCTAAACCAAGCATATCCTAATACATATTGAAGTGGTTTACCTTTTTGTAATTCTTCAATACAATAACTTAATTTCATTTCCTCTGCAGAATCAATTTCTTTATCTAAAATATTGAGATGCTGCTTTTTAATGAGTAGGATTTCTTCAATTAAAATGCAAACAATCTCGTGTGCCTCAGCCGGTTCATAAATATGTTTGAGCAAGTTTTTGGCAAATGGAAGAAATTCTGAAACTAACATCGTTCTTTAAGGCTTAGAAATAAGTCTTGCAAAATACTACTTTCGTGGCATTGATGAACCATTCTTTATTCATGAGTAGATGCCTTGAACTTGCAGAAGCGGGTAGGGGTAAAGTAGCACCTAATCCTTTGGTGGGTTCGGTTTTGGTATATGAGGGGAAAATTGTTGCTGAAGGATTTCATCAAAAAATTGGTGAAGCTCATGCCGAAGTGAATTGTATTCATTCATTAAAAGATCCTTCAATTTTGCCCGATTGCACTCTTTATGTGAATTTGGAACCTTGTTCTCATTTTGGAAAAACACCTCCTTGTGCCAATCTAATTATTCAATCAGGAATTAAAAAAGTGGTGATTGGAATGAGTGATCCCAATGAATTAGTTGCAGGTAAAGGAATTCAGTTGCTGAAGGATAATGGAATCGAGGTCATCACAGGAATTTTGGAGGAAGAATGTAAGTGGTTGAATCGCAGGTTTATCAAATACATCACAAAAAAGGAGCCTTATATTATTTTAAAATGGGCTCAGACTTTAAGTGGATATATTGCTCCTGATGCCAATAAAATGAGCAAAGAAGAGTTTGAACTAGCAAGACACATAACAGGATTTATTGTTCAAAAGCAGGTTCATAAATGGAGAACAGAAGAAGATGCGATTTTAGTTGGAAGTAATACTGCCTTATTAGATAATCCCGCCTTGAATGCCAGAGCTTGGGTTGGAAGAAATCCATTGAGAATTGTGGTTGATAGAAATCTAAAATTGCCTTCTGATTTAAAGATTTTTGATAATTCTCAAGAGACCTGGATCATCAACAAAAAAGAAGAAAAAAACAATAGTTTAACAAGCTGGTTGAAATATGAAGAATCTGAAGATTGGATGGACTTTCTAAAACGAAAAATGTTTGAAGCTGGTAAACAAAGTCTCATAATTGAAGGTGGATTACATATTTTAACCCATGTAATTGAATCAAGTAATTGGGATGAAGCACAGGTTTTTTATACTCCGGCACATATTTCAGAAGGAGTTCGCGCTCCAGCTATTCATGGTGTTTTGAAGGAATCGGGTGAATTAGATAATAGTATTTTTAAAAGATATATCAATGGTCGTTTTTTTACTGCTTAGTATTTTATTTTCAACAATAACTGTAAGCTTTTTTAAAATTTTTGAAATTAAAAAAGTGCAAACATTTCAGGCAATTGTAATGAATTATCTCAGTTGTGGAATTATAGGAAATCTGCTTTCTGAAAAAACAGTTTTTCAAATTCAAGTATGGAATACAGATTGGTATATTTATACCTTGATATTGGGCTCATTATTCATTAGTATTCTCTTCTGTATAGGTTTAACTGCTCAGAAAATGGGCGTTTCTGTAAGTATGGTTGCTGCAAAATTATCAGTAGTGATTCCGGTTTTGGTTGCAGTTTTTCTTCATCATGAAATGCCTGGAATTATTGGTGTAATAGGGATTGTTGTTTCTATGATAGCTGTTGTTATCATGAGTAGAACAAATGAAGAACATTCAACATCAACAAATTTATGGATTTTACCTTTATTGGTTTTTGTTGGAAGTGGTTTTATTGATTCGATTTTACATTATTTAGAAGAAATGTTTATTCCGGCTTATAGCGCTGATACCATTGTAACAACAGTGTTTTTAAATGCATTTTTATTGGGTTCTTTGATACTAATTGTTGGCATTGTTACAGGTAAAACTAAACTCGATATCAATTCAATTTTATGGGGATTGTTATTAGGATTACCCAATTATTTCAGCATGTTTTTCTTGGTAAAAACATTACAGGGTTCAAATGCAACAATTATATTTCCTATAAACAACATCGGAATTGTTTTGGCCAGTACTTTGTTTTCTGTTTTGTTTTTTAAAGAGGTTCTTACCAAAAACAAATGGATTGGATTGAGTCTTGCTTTACTTGCTATTGTTTTAATGTCGATATAATTCATGTTGTTTACAGATTCATATCAAACTATAAAAAGCAATTGTGAAGCTGAGTTACGTGAACGTGCAAGCAGGTTTATTGCTTATGCATATCCTATAAAAACTGAACAAGAAGCAAAAGAAATTATTCAAAATTTAAAGAAGGAACATTATTCTGCTGCTCATCATTGCTGGGCATTGGTATTGGAACCAGATTCTTCTTTTCAGAAAAGTTCTGATGACAGAGAGCCTTCGGGAACAGCAGGTAGACCGATACTCAGAACCATTTTAGCAAAAAACCTGACTAATGTATTGGTAGTGGTTGTTCGTTATTTTGGTGGTAAATTATTAGGAGTTCCTGGATTGATTGCTGCTTATGGCGGCTCATCAGAAGCCTGTTTGGAGAAAGTGGAGATTGTAAAAAAGGATTTGTTTAATCAATATAAAATTGAAATCCCTT
>JAIYDG010000066.1 GCA_027487625.1 Bacteroidota bacterium | reverse complement strand
CTGGAACAAATTCTATTTATACTGCATCTACTACAGCAGGTACTACAGCGGTTGGTATTTATGCAACATCAGTTAATACAATTACTATTCAAAATAATACTATTGGTAGTATAACTACAAGTGGAACATCTGCTTCCACTGCATCTGGATTTACCGGAATTGATGCAGCTGGTACTTTAGGAGTTTATAATATTAGTTCTAATACAATTGGAAATTCAACAGCTAATAATATCAGAACAGGTTATTATTTAACATCGACAAGTTTATCGAATGTAGCAACAACAGCAACATCTGCTTCTGGAGCATCCGCAATTATTGGAATTCGTTCAACCGCTACTGGTGCAACATTAACGATTTCAAGTAATACAATAAGAGGATTTCAAGTTTCAGGAACAGTAACAACTTTTACGGGAATCATATCTTCAGGTGCAATTTCAAGTTCAGTAACAATGAACTCTAATGCATTAGGAACTTCTGGAACAGGATTGATTACATATACATTTGCAAACTCAGGAACATTATTGGGATTGTCTTGTACTGGTTCTACTTCTGCAACGAGTCATTCAATTCAAACGAATGATATTAGAGGAATTACAAATTCAGTTGCTGGATCTCAAGCTCACACATATATTACTTTTACTGCTGGTTCTGGTGCAGGAAATACTTCTACAATTGCAAATAATACATTCACAAATTTGAGTGTTAATACAACTGGGGCAATTATCTTTTTCTCACATTCATATACAATGGCAGCAACAGGCTCATTTACTTTAAATAACAATAGTATCGTTACTGGATTTACAAGAGCTTCAGCAGGTACCATAACAATTTCAACAACAAATGGCTCTTCACCTACTGGCTCAGTTGCAAACTATACCAATAATAATTTTAGTAATATTACAGCTACTGGAGTAAGTTCAATCACGGGCTTCAATAATACTGATGGTGGAACAGGTTCGCTGAAAACGGTAACAGGAAATACTTTTAATAACTGGACAACTGGAGCTGCTACTATCCTTGGAATGAATTTTGGATATTGGAATGGTGCGACTACGAGTTTGTCTGATAATACCATTTCAAATCTTGCGGGTCAAGGAGCTATTACTGGTGTTTCATTAGGTAGTTCATCTAATGCTGCAACTGTATTAAATGTAAATAATAATTCTATCAATAACTTGGTTTCTTCAGGAGCAGGTGGCACGGTAATTGGAATTACTTCGTCCAATACTTCAGCTACAATAAATTTCCAAAGCAATACGATTCATACTTTAAGTTCAACTGGATCTTCAAGTTCTATTACAGGTTTGAATTTTACAGGCTCAACATTAAACAATGTATTTAGAAATAAGATTTATAATCTTTCAGGTAGTGTAGCTGGTTCATTAGTAAATGGTATCTCAATTTCATCAGGTACAACCTATAATATTTACAACAATATTATAGGTGATTTAAAAGCGACAGCTGCTACAGGATTAAATGCAATCAATGGATTAAACCTATCAGCAACAAGCACCTATAATGTTTATTTTAATTCAATCGTTTTAAATGCTACAAGTTCATCAATTACTACATTTGGAAGCTCTTGTATTACATTTGGAACAACAGGAACTTTAACATTAAGAAATAATATTTTAGTTAATTTATCTACTCCTGGATCGGAAGGTTCTAATTTGTCTTCAAATGGGATTTCTGCAATTTTGAGAAGATCGTCAGGAACAGCAGCAACAATACCAAGTAATTATTCAACTTCAAGTAATAAGAATTTGGTTTGGGTAAATCCTAGTGCCGGAACTAATAACCATATGTATTTTGTTGAAGGAACTAGTACTTTAACTAATCCAATGAACACTTTGACGGCCTATAAGACTTTTATGTCTACAAGAGACCAGTCAAGTATTGAAGAACAACTTGGTACTACTGTAAATAACCTAAGTTATTTGGTAAGCACCACAGGCAGCAATAGTCAGTTTTTAAGAATTGCGGATGCTACATCAACACAAGCAGAAGCTGGCGCAGATGTAATCAGTTCTCCTTCAATAACTACAGATTTTACAGGCGTTACTGGAAATAGAGCAACAACTCCTGATATTGGTGCATATGAATTTGCAGGACAATCACCTGCACCAACTGTTAATTTTAACTCAATAACTCCATCATCAAATCAATGCGCAGCTACAGCTAGATTGGTTTCTGTTGATGTTGCAACTCCAAGTGGAACAATTACTGGTGTAAATATTACATTCAATAATGGAGCTGGTAATACTA
The DNA here is from genome assembly GCA_027487625.1 of Bacteroidota bacterium. Taxonomy (GTDB): domain Bacteria; phylum Bacteroidota; class Bacteroidia; order UKL13-3; family UKL13-3; genus CAISCU01. The sequence continues at coordinate 6,415 of JAIYDG010000066.1, read as the reverse complement.
CAGTTGCTATGGCAAATACTTCAGGAACAACATGGGAGTATACAATACCTGCAGCGAGTCCAACAAATACCGCAGTAACTTGGTCTGTTACTGCAACTAACTCAATTGGTTTAACAAAATCTTTGGCAGGTTCAGGTTATCAAGATGATCCTTTATTTGGAGTAAATTCTTCAATTACAGCAAGTGCAAATCCAATTTGTATTGGCTCTAATTCAAATCTTACAGCCTCTGTAACCAGATCAGGTTCAGTAACAATTGGAGCAGGTGCAAGCACAAGTATTGGTACTGCAGCTTCTTTTTTACCAGGTGGCTGGGGTGGAGCAAAAACTCAATTTATTGTAAGGGCTTCTGAATTAACTGCAATGGGATTATCAGCTGGAAATATTACTTCTTTAGGCTTTTACCCAACTTCTGCGGGTCAGACTTATCAAGGATTTTCAGTTAGAATCGGACATACTGCTCAAACAGTTATGACAACTTCATTTATTACATCAGGATTAACGCAAGTTTATTTGGGTACATTAGCTAATAATGGTTTCTTGCCAGTAGCAAACAATACCAATACTTTAAGTTTTGGAACAGGTACAGGTTCTTCTAGTTCATTTAATTGGGATGGAACTTCAAATATTGTAGTATCTGTTTCTTGGAGTTTGGTTCCTTCTGCATCCACCTCAACAGGTAGTACTATGCAGGTTGATGGAGCTGGATTTACTTCTTCTGCTTATGCCCAAGCTGACAATTTAACACCAGCTGATATGTTGGCTACCACAACTGCAAATGGAACAGGAACATCTCGTCCTAAATTTATTTTTGCTGGAAACACTGCACCGGCCATATCAAGTTTATCTTGGAGTGATGGCAGTTCTACTATTTCAACTTCAAATCCTGCCTCAGTTTCTGCAGCTTCTACAACAACCTATACGGCAACTATAGTTGCATCGGGTTGCACGGTTACTCCAAATCCAACGGTTACTTTAAATGTGGCAACACCTCCAGCGGCACCTTCTGCAACAAATGCTGTATCTTGTCCAGGAGTACCAATTGCATCAATAACTTCAAATACTGCAGCAGTTGGTCCTAATTTTAAATGGTATGATGTAGCAACTGGGGGTAGTTCTTTACAAAATTCAACTTCAACAACATATACAAGTTCTATAAGCGCTACTGATACTTTCTATGTAACGGAAGTTGACGGGGTTACAAATTGTGAATCAGCTAGAACTTCTGTAATTGCTACAGTAAATTCTTTATCTATATCACCAGTTAGTCCATCATTCTGTGCAGGTGCAGGTGCTCAAACAGATTCATTTTATGTAAGTTCTTCTCATATAAACTTTCCTACTTTAACTTGGACTGTTTTAACACCAGGTGCTGCATTGAGCACAACTTCCGGGAATGCAACTCAAGCAACATTAAGTTCAACAAGTGATTTCTCTGTAGAAGGTTCAGGTACCGGTTGTACTCAAACTGCTTATGTTTCAATTGGAGTATATGATTTCCCTACCCCTGAATTAACAGCAACTCCAAATGATACAATTTGTTTGGGAGCACAAGTTACTTTCAATTCAGGTTTAAGTGCAGGTAATTTCTCTGTATCTAGTATAACTAATGCCCCATTAACTGCTCCATTATCTGCTATAAATTTGGTAACTAATGGAAGTACAACTGCCCCTAATGGAACAGCTCTTTCAGGCGGTACTTTAGATGATGGTGGATGGGGAAACATTCCTATTGGTTTTAATTTTAACTTTTTTGGAAGTACTTACAGCAGAATTGCAGTAGGTACAAATGGTACTTTGATGTTTGGTACAGTTCCGGGATATGGAACAGGTGCTGGTCAACTTGGTCAATTTGCATTTAGTTTAACACCTACTGCTTTCCCAAATGTTGGTAACCCAGGAAATGTAGTTGCTTTAGTGAGTCAAGATAATCAGTTGGGTTCAGCAGGTAATGTTAAATATTGGACAACCGGTTATGCACCGAATAGAAAATTTGTTGTACAATTTACAAATGTTCCTGAATATTCTGGAACTGGAACAACATCAGCCCAAGCAATTTTCTTTGAAACAACCGGTATAGTTGAAATTCATATTACAAATGCAAGTACTTCTACTTCTAGAGCAAAAATTGTAGGATTACAAGATTCAACAAAAACTATTGGAGCTGCACCAGTAAACGGTTTAACAGCTAATATTACAAATGCTGCTTATAGATTTTCTCCACCTAGTAATTATACAACTATTTGGACACCTGCTTCTGATATTTCAGGTTTAAATAGTGGCACAAATTTATTTACTAGAACTTCAAATTATACAGGTATTGGAAGTAATACAATGAACTTAACATTAACCAATACTGTTACCGGTTGCAGTAATGCTTCTAATCCAGCTTCAATTAATATTGAAGTTATAGATCCTCCAATTGATCCAGTTACAGCAGGTAATACTATTTGTGGACCTAAATCATCAACAGTAAGTGTAATTAATTTTGCTTCATTCCTTCCTGCAGATTCAGTAAGATGGTATGATGCTGCTACAAATGGTAACTTCTTAGGATATGGATTGACATATACAACTCCAGTGCTTAATTCAAATACAACCTATTATGCTGAAACATGGAATGGATATGGAGTAAATGCGGGTGGAAGAGTGGCCGCAACTGTAACGTATTCAGCTCCTCCTTCTTTTGCAGTTAGTAGTAATCAAGCTTCTTGTTTTAATAGTGCTGCTGAAATAACTGTAACCACAGGTGGTGTAACTTATACAACTGTTACTTGGGCTCCTATTACAAATTTGTTTGATGATCCTTCGTGCACATCACCAATTACAGCAATTGGTTCTTACGCAACAGTTTATTGTAAACCGGGAACACCTAGTACAGTTTCTTATACTGCTTCAGGAAGTAATGCAGCAGGCTGCGCTTCAACTAGCTCAACTAGTGTAACAATGCTCCCTAATCCTACATCTGTTTCTTTGGTGCCAGTTACTGATACTATTTGCACTTCTGGATTAACAACAATTGATGTTTCTCCAATTTCAGGTTACTCACCGGCAACTATACAATGGTTGGATAATTCGAATAATGTAATAGCTGGACAATCAGGAGTTAGTTATACAACTCCATTAATTAGATCTAACAATACATATACATTCCAAGTATTAAATTCGTCAAATGCTGTTTGTATTAGTTCTGCAGTAACCGTTGTGGTGGATAGCATTCCTGCTCCATCAGTTAGTTCTTCATCACATTGTGGTACACAAGTTCCAACTTGCTCTGCTTCTGGTGCTGGTGTAGGTCAGATTTACCGTTGGTATACATCTGCTATAGGTGGAATTCCATTGGCAGGTGAAACCGGTTCAACCTTAAGTTCATATTCTGTTTCTTCAAGCACTACTTTTTATGTTTCAATTACTGATTTTACATGTGAAAGTACGAGGACACCGGTTACTGTAACTGTTACAACTCCTGATCCAATTGTTGCTTCAAATAATTTAAGCACAAATGTTTGTTTAGGTGCTTCTGCAAACATCAGTGTAACACAAGCTGCTTCAAATAACAACTATAGTTTAACTTGGACTTCCAGTGACTATACAAATAGTGGTATGTCGAGTTCTACTTCAACCTCATTAAGCAACCCAATGTCAATTACACCTACAGCTGTTGGAACATATATTTTCACTATCACTGGTGTAGAATCTAGTTCTGGTTGTACAGCAATTGATTATGATACATTGGTTGTTATCAATCCATTTAGTGGATTAACACCAGTTGCATCTGCAAGTCCTAGTTCGTTTTGTTCGGGATCTCCAACTAATGTTTCAGTAAACATTGGTATGAATGGCACTTTACCAATTGTAGCAGCAACAACCACTGAATTTGGTGGAAGTGTTTATAGACTTGGAGCTGGAACCGGTGATTTCAGACATCAATTAATTTATACAGCAGCAGAATTAAGTGCAGCAGGTATTCAAGCAGGAAATTTAACCGCAATTACATTTAATGTGAGTACAGTTGGAAGTGGATCCGCTAATAACTATACAATTAGTTTGGCTAATGTTACAGCAACTGCATTAACAACTACGTTTAATACTTCTGCATTAACTCAAGTTTATACTGCTGGAACTTATACTCCGGTTTTTGGGGCCAATACTCATACTTTCAATACCCCTTTTTATTGGAATGGTACTTCCGATTTATTGGTTAATATTTGTTATAATGTTTCATTAACTGGCGGATCTTCAACTTTAAGTGCTTCTACTCCTGCTTCAATTAGGAATACTAGTTTATTAGCATCTACGGGAGCATGCGCTGCAACTACAGGTTCAACTTATGCAAATAGACCTACAGCTTCATTTACATATGTTGTAGGAACATTTGTAGATTCATATAGCTGGTCTGATGGTACATCAACTGTTGGTACAACTAATCCGCTTTCAGTTTCACCTTTAATTAGCACTACATATACAGTTACCTTAAATAGACTTGGTTGTACTTCGAGCGCTAATGTTACAGCAAATCCTACAGCATTGCCAAGTTCACCAAGTGTAACTTCTTCATCACATTGTGGTAATCAAATACCTACATGTTCTGCTTCAGGCGCAAGTCCTGGCGATTTTCGTTGGTATACAGTATCAACAGGTGGAACTGCAATTGCTGGAGAAACAAATGGTACTTTAGGAAATTTATATGTTTCTTCTACAGATACATTATTTGTTACAATCAAAAATGGTACATGTGAAAGTTTTCGCATACCAGTTTTTGTTACTGTTACTGTGCCAGATTCAGTAATTGCTACTTCAAGTTCAGTTTCAAATGTTTGTGCAAACACTAGCATTAATTTATCTGCTTCACAAGCATTGTCAAATAATACATATTCTTTAACATGGACAGCTACACCTTCCGTAGGAAGTGGGATTACAACCTCAACTTCTGGTAGTTTAACAACACCAATTTCTGTTACACCTACAGCAGCAGGAAATTATGTTTTCACATTAACGGGTGTTGAATCAGGAACAGGATGTCAGGTTATTGATACAGTTAATGTTTCAGTTATTCATCCATTTAATGGAGTAACTGCTACTTCTAGTGCAACATTATCAAGTGTTTGTGCTGGAAGTCCAACTTCATTAAATGTTTCAACATATTCAACCACAGCTGCTACTTATACTCAGCCTCCTGCAGTTACAAATCCAACTACGGATGAAGATCTTGATAGTATTGTAATTTCTCAATCAGGTGTTGCTATTTTAAGTAATATAACCCCAATCAATTCTTTAATTGGAACTATTGGAACTGCAACTGGTGTTGCGGGAAGTTATTCAAACTTTACTGGTTTTGGCCCTTATGCTTTAACAGCAGGTCAAACTTATGATGTTGCGCTAAGTTCAGTTCAAACAGGTGGAGGTTATACTAATATGTTTGGAGTTTTCATTGACTATAATAGAGATGGAGATTTCATTGATGTTGGTGAAACAGTTTTTATTTCAACTTCTGGAGCTGGAGATATAACTAGAACAAGTTCATTCACTATTCCTTTAACTGCTTCTAATGGTGTTACAAGAATGAGAATTGTTAACTATGAAGGTACTTCTATTACTGGACCAACCATGACTGTTGGTTATGGTGAATATGAAGAATATATGTTAGATATTTCTAGTTCTAACAATTCAGGAGGTTATGCTCCAACGTCTATTACTTATAATTGGTCTAATGGATCCACAAGTGTTGGTTCTACTAATCCTTTAAGTGCTTCTCCTTCTTTAGCTACAAATTATACAGCAACTTTAACAAGATCTGGTTGTACAATTGTTTCATCACCTGTTTCAATATCAATTAATCCTCCGGCTGCAACACCTGTTTCTCCATCAGTTTCTAATACAACAAATACAGGATTTGATTTATCATGGTCAGCTGCTGCAAATGCAACATCATACAAATTAGATGTTTCAACCAATGCACTTTTCTCTAGTTTTGTTTCAGGCTACAATGATTTAACAGTAGCGGGATTGAGTCAATCGGTAACAGGCTTAACAGCAGGAACAACTTATTATGCTAGAGTTAGAGGAGTAAATACTTGTGGCACTTCATCAAGTTCAACATCATTAACAACCATTACTAGAACTGTAGCACCAGTAATAAGTGCTGCTTCAAGTGTGAGTGCAACAGGAATGACCATCAACTGGGGAGCTGTAACAGGCGCTGCTAGTTATTTGTTGGATGTATCTACTAGTAATACCTTCAATACATTTGTATCAGGTTATAATGGATTGGCAGTATCATCAGGAACCAGTCAGGCTGTAACAGGCTTGACAGCAGGAACTAGATATTACTATAGAGTATTAGCAGTGAATGCAAGTGGTAATTCAGCTTATTCATCTACCGGTGATACAGTAACATTATCTGGATCAGCAACCTT
>JAIYDG010000410.1 GCA_027487625.1 Bacteroidota bacterium | reverse complement strand
TACTGTTGCCTTTAACTGAAACTGATTATGAAACTATGCTTGAAATTGAAGAAAAGATTATTGAATTAGGACTTCCAATGTGTCAAGAATTAATTGATATGGCGCCACAAAAAGGAGCAAAGAAAGCCCGTAAAGTTTTAAGTTCTGCTGATTTTAATGATTTTGCGATAAACCAACATAAGTATATATGCGTGGCTTGTAAGATTAAATTAAAGAGGAATTGATATTCTGATTTATCTATCCTGATAACTCCTTGGTTTAACAGCATTATTAAAAGCACATTTGTAACACCAATCACAAAAATCAATTGAAAATATTTTATGTCAAGCATTTTTATCTTGATATTCTTTTGGTTTAAGTTAGTTGCGATATAGTAATTCCAAATGCCTAAACACAGAATTAGAAATAGAAAAACAACAACCAATGTCGAAAATGTAATGTAAAGAAAGAGAGATACAATGAAGCCTATTAGGATGATTTGCCAATGTTTAAGTTGTAATATTATTTTCATTTACGATAAGATATTTTTATTCGAGTTACATCCAGAAACTTGTAACTACTAGAAATTGAGACCAATGAAAACAAAAGTAGTAGGGGAAAGAATTTAACATCCACTATAATCCCGTCAAACGAGGAGGAATTCCTTGCCTATTGCCATTGTGCTATTACTGGATACTCTCCTCTTGTTGCATTGGGACATATTCTTTTGGATTTAACCCATATTGATTTTCTCCTTTATCACTGTCAGAAAAGAGCAATGCAAAAACGTAAAATGGAATAACTTGAAACCAACCGGCCCTGTTTATGTCGTGGCATCTTTTTACACCTTGTGCTATAAAAAAACAATATAATGGAATAAATAGAAGTTGAAGAAAAGCTGCTTCTTCAATGCTGTCAATAATACTGTCAATGGTATCGAAGCAAACAAAAAAAATGATAAATGAAATACCATATTCTCTTCTTCTAATTCGTCCTTCAAAATTAAATGCTGCGTTAAACATTGTTGTTAGGGTTTTACGATGGTCCAATCTGAATTTATGTTTTTATTGAGTAGAATGGTTATGTCTTTAAATTTTTTGTTTCCTTTAACAATAAAACTTAATTGAGCTTGTCCTTTTGTACCTTCTGATGTTGTTGAAATTGAAATATTACCAACAGGAACCAAAACAATACTGTTTACTTCACCTACTTCATTTGAAATTTCTTTGTCTGCGAGTAAATATTCTTTGGCGATTTTATAACTGTCTGTTTGAGGAACAAAAACAAACCAAATAGAAACAATTAGCAAAATAAAACTCACTATGCCAATGGCAATTTTTTCTGAAAGAATTTTCTTCTCTTGTGTTTTTTTAGTCTGAATGCGTTGTAATAACAAACTTATAATGCACACTAGTAATAATGACCAACCTAAAATCTTGCTTTCCCAAAAAAAGTTAAGACCAATAAGTCTGCATAAATAACTGTAAATAAGTAACACAAAAGTTATGATGATAAGTGTCTTTATAGTCTGTGGTAGTTTGTTGAATTTATCCATATTTATTTATTACTCGTCATGAAAAAAGTTTACACTTATTGATTAATAATCCTAATACAAGTTTACAATTTAAAATTAATCCTAAAAGCCGTTTATATTCAAAGAATAATATGAATCAGAATCAAGCTCTGCTTAGGTCCAAATTGTCAGGTTTAATCCAAATAAAATAGCATGAAAATTCTTTTATGATTTTAGATTTGCTGTCGAATTTTAGGTTTAAAAACAGGTTTTAGTTTTCAATATTGAAGATTGCTTCATAAACAGTTGTATCGTTTTCGCTGAACAAAATTCTTCTATTGTTCTTATCATTTAATTCAAATTGATTATTCACGGTAAATTTTGCTTCAGTAAACTTATAGCCTGTGATTATTGAAAAAGTAGCAGTGTACAAGGTGTCTTTTATGATTGGTTTTAACTCTAAGTCATAGTCCCAACTTAATGGTTTTTCATTTCCACGTATTCCAACTGATTCTATGTTTTTAATACCTTGCACATTTAGTTTAAGAATCACTGTTTTTTTACTTGATTTTTGAACGCAATTGCTAAAAGCAAGAAAGCTTAAAAGTATAATTAAGATTCTATTTTTTTTCATCTGTTTTCTTTCTAGAAATTAAATAATCAATCCCAAAACGACCAGAGCCAAGTGTCAAGGTATATAAACTAACCCATAAAAAACCAAGAGCAGGTAAAGTGTTCCACATACCTTCATTAATTTGTTGTAAAAATATTGCTCCAAGCATAGTTGCCAAAATTAAAAAAGAAGCAATTCGAGTTTGAAAGCCCAATAGCAAAAATATACCACCGACAGCTTCACTAAAACCTGCCATCCAAGCAAAAAAATCTGGAAACATTTTAAATATTCCTCCATAGTTTGCCACATCTCCCGGAAACCAAAATGCAATTTCAAATAGGCCTAAATTTTTATCTGCTGGCGACCAAGGTAAACCAAATTTATCAGCACCAAAATGGACCGTCAACAAATAGCCACAAACAATTCTTGGTATTGCAACTAAAAGGTCTTGCCACCAAAATGGCAATAAAACGGGTTTTGTTATTTTTATCATTTACTCTCTTTTTAGTAGTTGACTCTGTTTAAATTACTAAGCTGTAGAAGTTTTGCGTACCTTCCATATACGTGAGTTCTGACTCAAATGTAAATAGAGAAACGAATTAATCAAACATTAATATTCAGCAAAGGAAGATGAATTACACCCCTAATTCAGATTTAATTTCAGTGGCTTGTTATTTCGGAGTCATTTGTTCTTTAACCCAATCACGTAATTCTTTCTCAGTTGGTCTACGATAATATAACTCACATTCCCGAATTTCTAAATTATCAAGATAAAACAGTTTGACAAGAATGGTGAAATTTCTGTGAGGTTTAAGGTAGTTTAATGAAAATCGAGAAAGTGTTTCTCTAAATTTTTCTGAGCATATTTGATTTAACTTATGATAGAAAACACTATCCTTTTCATTTAATGTATCAGATAAACCGTCTAATATTTTAATGTCTCTGAGCTTCCCAGTGCTATCATAATATAACAGGTAGTCATCATCACACCATATGTCTTCATTTGAATTATCTATTTCTTTCCAGTTTACAGCATTGACTAAATAGTAAAGGAAAGTATCTTTTAAATTTTGAATATTTTTTCTTAAGATGTAATCTAGTTTTATATTCTTAATTCTATCCAAATTAGAAATAATCGATTTGTTTTTTGTAATACCTTCTTTAAATTCTATATGTTCCTCATAGTCATATAAACTAGCATAACCCATGTTGTAACTTTTAAAGTGATTACCTCTTGGAATAATCACTTGTCCCGAATACCAACTTGCAAACACATCGTTTTTTCCAAACATTTTGAATAGATTTCCAT
>JAIYDG010000200.1 GCA_027487625.1 Bacteroidota bacterium | reverse complement strand
TCAAGGGTGTAATCTTTTTTAAAAAAATGTTCCATCTAATATTTTTCTATTATTTAATATCACAAAAATAATTTAAAAATATATCCTTATTTATTTCATTTGTTTTTACTTCATCACAATTAGTCATTTGGCATAATTGATTTGACCTATCTTGATTGAAGTTAACTAGCTGGAAAGTTAGTTAACTTACTATTTTTCTTTGCTAAAAATAAGTACTATTTCAGTTAAAGTATTACTTAAAAATAAACCCAATTAACAATGGGTATCTTTAATTTATTATTTTCATATACTTATTAAAAAAGATGACACTAAAGGGGGTTATTTTTGCTAAGACAAATAGTTAGTTAACTAACAATCTAGCAAGTTAACTACAACCATTTTTTATTAACATTAAATTCTATTAACAATAGAATGACTCTTTATTCAAAAGAACTAAATAAAAATATAGTTATAATTTATTAAAATTTGATACTTATAATAGTAATAAGTATTAGATAATAAAATGATAAATTTATTTTTCCTATCTATCTATCTATCTATCTATCTATCTATCTTCATTGCTGTGAACTAGTTAACTAACTATTCTCCCTAACAAAACTAAACACTTTTTCAGGCAAATTTTATACTAAAAGATGCATACAATTAACTATTGACATCTTTAATTTGTTATTTTGAAGTATTTAGTAAAAAATGACAATAATACTTTTTTATTTTTGTCCTATTTAAATTGTTAGTTAACTGACATTCTTTTGTCTAGTTAAGATAAGTAAAGATAAGTCAAATCAATTTCTGCCATATGTGAAGCTATGAAACAAATGAAATCAGTCTAAAATTTTAGTTCAAATCAAACTAATGTAAAAAATTACAATTCAATTCAATTCGATTCAATATCATTCACGATCGCTATCGCGTAAGAATGTGGGGGGAATTTCTTTTTGTCAAAAATCCCCCTATCCTATGAAAAACAAGGGTCTATGATACAAGTAACTAGTCTACAACTTACAATAAAGCTATAAAAGGTCTTACTTTTAGTCGCTTACTATTTACTACTTACTACTTACTGCTTACTTACGCACACGCGCGCATTTTTTGCACTCTCTAAAAATTAGGTATCTACACTTAATTTCACCCAACTTAATATGTGAATTTAAAAAAACAAGGCAAAAGAAAAGTTTTTTGGTCATCCCTCATATTTTTTTAAGTATGCTGAGAAAAAGATCTTAATTAAGTTCTCTTGGCTTTTTTTCCCACACTCTCGCATAGGCAACGGTTTTTTTAAATGCCTCCGTCTCGTTCGTGTCAGCGGATCATTCATCTAAACTGCTTTTTTAATGTGCGCGAAGCACGAAACGTAAATTACTTTTGTTTGGCTCGAGGCTAAAACAAGATTGATCCCGTGGGTGAGTGAGCACAAAAAACATGTCAATTATATTTTACGCATTTCTGACACGCCACTGTAAAAAATTAATTAACGTCTAGAGCAGAACGCAATGACAGCTAGAAGAGCGAAGGTTCCCTCTCTCCTTTCGACGGACGACCCGAGAACCAATCTCGACGTATCGTGTCGGTTTTTCTTCACCCCGCGGCGACGGACCAGACACGGTGGCGCCAACGACTTCGTGGTGTCGTTGTTGCGAAGGAGAAGGCGGCGGCGTTAAAGTCTCCGTCGTCATCATCATTCGTGACGTCACTGAAAAAATACGCATAGATGAGTTTTACCCTTCCCCAACTGTTCTGACCTCCTGACTAAAAAACGCGAAAGATTTCAAGGTTAGTGAACCCGAAGGAACTTGCGGTAACTACTAAACGGTTCTAACTTAGTCAAATCAGTCGGACAACACAGTACGACACACAAGAATATCAGCCGTCTGTCCTTAAAAGAGTAGCTAGTTTTCGAGCTCCCCCCATGTTCCCCCGTCCTGCCAAAAAATTCCCGTTTCGGTCCCGATATTGTGCGTGTGAAGTATCCCCTCGGTTATTTTTTTGGGGAAAAAAAGTGAAAAAATCGAAGGAGCTTGGTGGTAGATTTACTTTATTTTTGGACGTCTTTTTCTCTCTCCTCAAACACAATGCGCGCACGTACACAATACAAAAAAATGATTACAAAGATAGCGATAAATTTTTAGGAAAGGTTGTGTGATTTTTTTCTGAAGATAGTATTTCCGAAATAAATGAAAATAGAAATTCTTTAAAGTCCGTAATGCGAGACAGGGTGACAGCTCCGACGGTCAGGAGGGTGAGAACGGCCACGATGATAGAGTTGGTCTGCACGCAGATGAACCGACGACGACTCATGTTGGCTGCCGACTGTTGTTGTTGTGAAGGCCTTCGAACTTGTCGAAGACTGTCGACCGCGAGTCGCGCAAGTTCTTCGGGAGTGCCGGCCTCCGCCATCGGCTGCGAGAGATAAACAAAAAATAGATTTTTTAGCTTGCGGTTGCGAAAGACCAGATCCACTCAAATTGAGAGTTGCCGGAACGACAGGTGGCTCTTCCGTTGGGGTGAACCGAGATGCAGACGACTTGTTGCTTGGGCGGAGAGGTCGAGGTGGCAAATTCGTGCTGGATGGTCAGCATCTCGGTCTTGTCGGACATCAGGTGCTTGACGTCGAGCACGAAGCCTTGATTGAGACTGTACTCGTCCTCCAAGCGCGAGAACATTCTTTCAAAACCAAAGTTTAGCATGCGATTATCTCTCATGTTGCCGAACAATATCTTTTTCGATATCTCGTTGTTGGTGCTCGGAACCCCCAAGTTTTCAAATTTTCGAGTGATCAGGTGCGACTCGCCGGCAAAGCTGAGGGTGATCCCGGTGCAGCCGGTCGGGTAGCGCGTCAGTGCCGAGAGAGGCTTTCTGGTGCGCTCCATTGGAAAGGTGGCCCAGTCGGGAATGTAGATGATGTAAATGAGTCGACAATATTCGGCAATCTGAAAAATAGATTGAGTGGTCGACTGTCCCGTCTCCATGGCTTGGTGCTGACCCCTCACAATGTCGTAGTCGTAGAGGCCTAGACCGCCCTCCATGTATTGCTTCATGGCCTTGACGTGTTCTGCCGCCTTCAATTCCACAGACTCGTATTCGAGAGTGACATCTTGAAACGTGATCTGTATGTCGGCATTCGGCGCGTCGACCTCGGTCTTATCAGGATTGAAGTAGTCTGGAAGCGTGAGCTGGTGATGAAAGATGGCCTCCTGCTTCCCCCTGTAGAGGTGCAACTTTATCTCGACGGTCGTGTCCGGCGGAAAAAACAAATTTTGTTCTTTCTGCCGATCGATAGATTCGAGGGTTGCGTTTCGACGGTCGAACGGAAATTGGCCATCCAGGTAGACCGGCACTCGAGCTCCTTTGGTGGCGAAGGGATCGAAATAGTCGAATGCGCTGGTGGCCTTTTTCATGGCGGCTGAAAGTGATCCTCTTGTTTTTTCGGCCTCGTCTTCGCCCATAAGCGTGACATCCTTGTTGGTGACAAAACAATCGCGAGCTTGGTGATTAAACACTCGAGCACATCGAACGTAGTGAAGGAGGAGGCCGCCGATTGCGGAATTGGTGGGAACCGGAACGTTGTTGATGCTCACGTCGACTCTGTGCACGAAGCTCGTGCCCATGACCGAAGGATCGAGAAACATGCGGGGTGCTCCGATGCCGGCTTGGAGTGCCACAGTGGGGGTCTTTTTCAGTGGATCGGCGCTGCCCTCCACGTACTTTGGATTGTCCATGGTGCCGTAGACGACAACGGAGATGGAGTCTGGATTGAAGCGTATCCACTCGTTCTTGTTCGACCTCACCACAAAGTGCCAGTAGGACTCTGTGTTGACGTTGCCGGTGTGATAGGGTCCCGTAGTTTTGATCTCGCTTTTCTTGATGCCCCCATCTTTGGTTTTCAAAGCCTCAGGTCGACCGGCCAAATTGAAGCCTGGCAAGTGGACAGTGTCTTCGGCGTCCTTCTTGCTCGTCTGGATGAGGGTGCCGTCGATCTTTTTCATCTTGCTCATCGACCGTCCCGACGGCGAGTCGTCTTCCTCACTCAATTTTTTTCTTGGTTTTTTTTTTACACCCCCACTGTCCTTGTCACCATCAGTGCTTTTTCTTTTGCCTGCCATAATTGTTGTTGTTAGTGTCCTTCAAGAGTCTTCTCCAATTTCTTTTGCAGATCAGACACAGTCTTTTTTAGCGAGTTCAGCGTTTTCAGCTGGGCCTTGGTGAAGCCGCCAGTTGTTTTGGCGGTTGTGGAGGAAGAAGAGGAAGTCTTCTTGCTCTTCTTAGTTTTTTCAACCTCTTTTTCACCGCTTCTTTTCTTGCTCATGTCACTCTCGCGGCTCTTTTTTGAAGGCGGTTCCGGTGACCCAGCTTTGGACGACGCCGACGAAGCCGGCGCAACCGATGAAGAGGAGGACAAGGAAGACGACGAAGCAGACCTCTTCCGCGATTTTTTCTTGCGATTTTTTACTTCCGATCCGGATGCTTCGATCGACGAGGACAAAGACGCGCTCTTCTTTGCCAGAGCTTTTTCTAGCAACTTTTCAAATTTGCCCTCGAGATCGATCTCCTCTTCCGCAGGCATGAAGTCGTGATAGATGGGTAGAGATTCCTCCGCTGCTGCTGCCCCTCCTGCGTTCTTCTTTTTCTTATGACCCTCTGCGTTCTCTTCTTGGCGACCGCGAACCGAGGTTGTCGACGAGGATGTGGATGAAGTGCCTTCAGACGAGTCGCTGTCGTTCGATTTTTTGTCGTACTTAAGCACCAACACTGCGAGAGAGAAGAGAGAAAAAAAATGTTTTTTAGTACTGCATACCTCCGGGGGCTGCGGCAGCTGCTGTGGAGGATCGACACTTTAGATCCAGCTTAATCCAAACTGCGGGAGACTTGGGGGCCACCTTTATTGTGTTTAGCGATTCATCGACAAATTCGATGGAGAGAGATTTGAGCGACTGTACATTTCTAACGACGCAATTGTTTGGAACAATATTTGGCTGCAATTTTCGAACAAGTCCGAGGACAGAGCAGAGACCGCGGGAGGCCGTCAGGTGGTCTAGGGGCTCTCCTTCTCTGACCACGAGGGTAAAGTATTCAGGAAAGACGTCGGGCATCGTGCACACGTGCTTTCGACGACTGTTGGCCACGTCAAAAGAGGCAGGAGGTCGAGGACGCGGGTTTGGAATTTGCACGAGCTCAAAGCCGTCGTCGTTGTCGCCCTGATCAACGCGTCGACCTCCAATGTCAAACTCAAATTCGTCGCCGCCGACGTCGAATGGGTCGACGTTGCCGTCGTCATCATCAGGAGGAGGAGGACGAGCTGCTGCGCCGGCGGCCTTTCGATCGTCGTAATACCTTTTCCAAGTTTGCACAGTTGGGTGACTGCTTCTTTGATTTAAAAATTCGTCCTTGATGCCGTCGAGAACGGTGTCGCAGGTGTCGGCGTCTTCCGGCAGCTCGTTCTTTTCCAGCTTGGCTTGGTAAGCGGTTCTCGGCGACACCTTCCAAATGACAAAGTCTTCGGGGACTCCGAGAAGCTTTGCGAGTGTCGTGCCAAATTTAACGGAGACCTGAAAGTTGTCTTGAGAGTCGTCGCGATTTAGCAGATAAGCTGGCTTGTCGAGCTCGATGGTGAGGCCGTCGTCCAGCAGGAAGGCTCTAAGACACGCGTCGGGAAGATCGAGGGCCTCCATGACGCAGTTGAGGATCATCTGGAAGAGTCGAGCTGTGGCCACCGGATTTTTGTCGCAAAAATTTGGCAACGAGACAGTGGACACGACCAGAGGGTTCAGTCGTTGAAAAATGATGGTGAATTTGTCGGCCGGCTGTTTGTTGCGATCGTAAAAACTGTACTTGAGAGCGGTGGACAGCGACACAGTACTTGTGAAAGTTTTGGTAGTGGTCATCGTGTCGTTGACGAGAGCGTAGAACCCGTGGGGTTCGACCAATTCGGTGGCCGACTCCAGGAGACCGAGGTAGACAAAAAATTGCGGATCTTGGCACATCAGTCGCGTTCTAGGCGGCAATTTAATTTGCACTCTTTTTTTTCGCTGCTTGATCTCCTCTGCGGTCAGCGGATCGATCAGATCGTAGGTGGGCGGGTGGTGCAAGAGTCGCTGAAAGTGATTTTGGACCGCCGGAGAGTGCTTCGTCTGAAGCACGTTTGTCACCAAACTTTCGAGAGACAGATCCGGAAACTGTTCGATGACAAATTCGAACATGGACTCTTTAAAGACGGCCGCGTATTTCAGCTCGAGTTCGCCCAGTTCTTCTTCTTCCTCAGCTTCTTCTTCTCCGTCGTCGTTGTCGTCACCCACATCACGACGCTCTCGTTGTGGTGGTGGCGGTTCATCTTCGGGCTGCCTGGGAGGGTCCAAGTTGGGAACGTGAATGGCGGTTCGTCGTCTAAAGACGAGAGGCTGCGGTCGAGGTCGTCTTACGGTTATCGTTTCTTCGTATCCGTTCGGATCTTCGGGATAGTCGGCCTTCTTGACCGGTTCAAAGTGATCGTGATCCTCTTGCTTGCAGATGATGATGTTGACGAGTTCGAGAGAGACAAATGGACCCCCCCTGGGTAAAATATTTGCCGCATCCAAGTCGATCTGCGCGTAAGTCTCCCCCGGTTCGAGACGACCTGTGAGTTGGAGGTGCATCTAAAAATGAAGAGGAGCCGGCTTTAGTTCGTTGGAGTAAAAATGAAGCGACGGACCGAGCTCGCTCAAGCTGTACACCTGCACGTAGCTCTTGTGCATCTTGCTGGCGCGCAACTGGCGACCGCCGACAGTAAACACTCTCTTTCCGTAGCCTCCCTCCACACTAGTTTTGGTAAAAATCTTTTGCTTCTCAGACTGATCGTCCCAAGTGGCACGACGTGCCAAAAGCACCCTGTCGCCCAAGTCGTACTTGAAAATTCGCCTGTTCCACTCGCGGTTTTGAAACGGACCGGCCTTGAAGCTGTTGAAGGTGAGCTCGGGTTCGGACGTCTTCAAAAGCTGACTCAAAAAGTGGCTGAAGTTGTGCCTGTTGACTGCCTGTCGACGATAACTCGTGCCCTCAATTTTTGACTGATTGTACTCCGAGCAGATGGCGGCGAGAAATTCGATCCATCGCTTTTGCTTTTTGTGCTCCAAAATTTGGCTCAACTTTGTCTTGAGAAAACCGATGTACCGTTCGGCCAGAAAAGCCTTGTGACCCTTTTTCAAAAAGTACCACGCAAAACCGTACTTCTCTCTGAGCCTGTCTCTGAAGCTGAGACTCGTGGCAACCGTATCTCGGTCAGAAAAAATTGTTCGAATGTCGCGCGTTTTTTCGACGAACGCGGTGATGGCGTTGAGCCACTGCTCGGTTCCCTTGCCGCGACAAGGAAGAGCAAACAACTTGTTGGTAAAATTTTCAACAGCCACCAAAAAACCCGTGCAGCCCTTGTTCGAGCCGGCCCACTCTTTTCTAAATTCGGCAAAATCGATGTGATAAACCCCCGGTCGAATAACGGACATGGATTGATACTCTTTTGTTTTTCGAGCTTGCAAAAATTGACCGACAACAGACTGTCGTTGTAGAAATGCGTATATTTTCTGCTTTGACAGGCCAAGTTTTTTGAGTTTCGAATATTGAAAGAGCTGTCCCGCGGTCAAAACGACGCCGTCCTTGTCCATCTTTTGCCTAAAGTATTTCTCGAGCTTCTCCGTCGCCGGATCGACTTTGTCCTCGACCGTCGACGTCGTCGTCGTGGTCGTCTTCTTCATCATCTCCTCCTCCATCTTCGTCTGCAACATAAGAGACGGGAAATGAGTGGAGGCCGTCGGGGGTGACATATCGTTTCAGATTAAAGGGAGCAGCTAAACTTCGACACTCGTGGGCAATGAGCATCTCTCCGGTGCGCGAGGGCCTCAGACAGGACCTGTGCACCACGGTTTTGTCGACAGACCCCCTGTCGAAGACGGCGTTGGGAATAATTTTTGCAATGTTTCGATTGACGCCCTTGCAGCGAGTGTAGCAAGTCTTGGTCGCAAACTCGGCGTCGAAATCTCGCGTGGAAAAAAGTCTGTATATTTTCAGAGCCTTGAAGAAGCCCACGCGAAAGGTGCCCTCGAGCTTGAGCTTTCCGTGACAGCTCTCGGGACCGGCCTCGTCGGCCAGAATGTTGGCGCTCCGCCACGTCTCTCTCTTCTCGTCCAAGAGATTGTCCTCCAAGTTGGCGTGGGTGAAGCTGAACAGACAACTGTCGGTGTCCATGTAGCAGAGTTCGGCGAGCGCGGGATCGAGACACTCGAGCATGACGTTGACGTGACCGAGTATGATGGTTTTCGAATTGGAGAGTATGGCCACCGCCTTTGGAATGCAATTTTTAATTTTCTTCGTAACGCCGCTCGCGGATATCGCGTACAAGAAAGAGTAGCGATACTTGGCCTTCTTTCTCCACTCTCGCGAACTCATCTGCTTCAAAGTTCTGTTGTTCGAGTAGCTCGCACCGCCAAACTCTCTGACGCAAGAATAGGAGTGATCCGAACGTGCCACGGACAACTCGTTTTCGCGTCTTTCCGTCTGTCTCACGAGTTGCTCAGAGAGGTCTCCTCCTCCAGCGTCTTCGTCTTCACGGTCAGACTCTGAGTCTGAATCAAATTCGCTCTCACTCATTCCTCTCTCGTGCTGCTGTTGCTGCTGTTCACCGTCAGCATCCTCCTCGACCTCGTCGTCGTCGTCGTTGTCGTCGCTCTCGTTGACGGCAGCCTCGTCAAACAGAAACGCGCAGCGACCTCGAACCGGTTGAGAAGAAGTCAGTTTTTTTCTCTCTCGAGTTTTCTTGCTTTTTCGCTTTTTTTGCTTGAGCCTAACGACGCCGAGCAGGGTGATGTGTTTGAGCGAGAGGTGGGCAAATTTCTTCTTTCTGTGTCGCACGAGATTTTCGCCCGTGACAAGCTTTGTCTCGTCGTAGTCGCAAGCCTGGATGCACTGAAACCTGCAAAAAAGAAGGTCAAAGTTGAAAATTAATATTATATAGAAAAACTTGTAGCGTTGAAGTCTCTGATAAAATAATTCAAGTATTTTTTTATGCGCAACGAAAATTTTACCCGTAGTCACTGTTGGCGATGAGCTTGAGGGCCTCGGCGGCCGCCAGGTTGCCCTCCTGCTTCAGCCGGTGTCGCAGACGGAGCAGGGGCTCGATGAAGGAGCGCGGGTGGTCGTTAAACTTGTACCACAAAAAGTGCGTGACCTCAAAGTCGCAAAAGCCTCGCTTGCGAATGAGCCAACGCAGGTAGGCCGTCGACACCGTCTCCTCGCTGTGAAAGGTCGTGGAATTGAGCGTCCTCGGAGGCTGCTTTTTTAAAAAAGCCTTCACGCCCTCGTCATCGAGACCGTAAAATTCGGCAATCTGCTTTTTAGTGTAGTCGGAAATTTGCTCGAAACTCGGCGCGTAGTTTTGACTGCAAAAACCGAAGGCACTCGAGGCCGCGTTTCGGGCTCGACGCGGAGGCCGCTCGCGACCTCCCTTGATAGTGACAAAGCCGTCGATGGTGCCCGCTGCGATCGCGGCCACCAAACTCTTCGTGTCCATGAACCTCTGCGTCGTAGACGGCGGCTGATAAAATTCGGCCTCCCTCTCTTCGGCCAGCAACTCGTTGATGTTGTAGTAGACCTTGCCGGCGGCGGCCTTTTCTCTATCCAGAGAGGGCAGGAGGCGATCGTGAAACCAGTCGCAAGAGAGAGAAGTGTGGTAGGCGAAGGTGACGTTGCCGGGTCGCACGCACGACATGGCAAACGCGTACTGCCGGCGAAAGTCGTCCATCGACTTTGTCTCCGGCGTCAGCTCGAAGCTCAGGTAGAGGTTGCCGGTGGACGGGCAGCCCTCCGAGTGGCCCTTGTAGTGCCAGGGAAAACCGTGATAGTTGTGAAAGTGCAGTTGGCTCCGAGGCACGGGGTCGGCGTCGTCGCGTCGAAAGAAGGCCATTGCCAAATCGCAGTACTGCTTGTTCGAGTAGCCGAACACCGTCTGTCCGGCTCCGGCGTGAATGCTGGACATGACGAGGTCGGGCCTCCTCTCGGCCTCCAGTCCGGTGTAGCGAGAGTGCCCCCCCAGAACGAGATACTGCGTGACGGTGGCCTCCTCTCTCTCGGTCACGTTCAAGCACCGATTTTCTTTCCTGAGTCTTTCCGGATTTTGGGGGTCGCGAACGTAGAGCGATCCCGTGCCGTAGGGGATGTCGGACAATTCTGAAATTCAATCAGTCAATTAATGAATCAATCAATCGCAAAAAATATAAAGACTTTGTTATTCGCAATGACAGACTACACACACAATTACAAAGAGTTGCCTAGTGCTTTTTTTGTTTTGCAGAAAACAGGGGGATCGCGTGGGGGGGAGGGGCGCGGACAGGGGGGGCAGGGGACGGGGACGGGCGTCTCTCCCTGGGTCTCTCTCGAGGGTTGTCCGCCACCCGTCCCCCTCCTGTCAGAGTGGTGGGGGGTGGGGGGAAAAAAACGCGAGAGTCGGCTCACCGCTCGAAGGGTAGAGGGCCGCGGCGTCGTAGTAGCCCACGTGGTTCGACCTCCCCGTCGCGGCGTCCGGCGGCAGGAGGTGGGAGTTGTTCCTGTAGTCGCTCTCGTCCGCGCCTCCGCGAGACACGACGTCGTCCTGACCTCCGGCCTCGGAGCGGAGGATGGTGCAGAGACCGCTAAAAAGAGGGTGGCAAAAAAAACGTTTTTTGTTGTTGTCGCACAAGAAGAGAAAAAATGTATTTTCTATTGTTTTTTTGGCCTAATAACCTCACACACATTATTTATTAATTAAAATTAATGAGCTCACCCTCTCATGCCGGCCCTGAGGAGTCGATAGTTTTGCGAGTTGTTGGGGAAAAAGGTGCCGATCCTGTTCTGCGACGCCGCCGTCTTGAGTCCCGCGTAATTGCTCAAACTCGAAATTGTAAATTTTCCGGCCTCGACAAAGTCCACGCCGACGTAGGTCTTGAGCGTCTTTCTCCACTCCTGCGTGGCCCTCTGGAGGACGACAACGTCGAGCTTCAGGTAGGCCCTGAGATAGTCGCCGATATTTTGACAGCCGGCGGACGCAAAGAGTTCGCGAGCCTCGGTAATTTCCGTCTGGGTGACGGCAGCGTTGCCGGTGAGTTCAGACTTCCACAGGACAGGATCGGAGGGCAGCTCGGGTCTCGCGAGGGCCGCCACGGAGGTCAGCAGCCCGAACGGAAAGTGGGCCTTGGCCTGCTCGAGATTGAAGAGTCGACCGAACGAACGGAGATTGATGGAGGGAGCCAAGAGTTTGGTGACATCGCGAAACGAGATGCCAGTCAGGGTTCGTATTTGCGTCACCTTGTTGCCGCGCTTCTCCAGCCTCGGTCTCTCCTTCTTCTCGTAGAGGTAGGGAACGAGGTAGCTCTCGAGGAGGACGTGATCGTAGCCGGAACTGGTTGCAAAAAATTAAGAAAAAAAGTTAATTTATTTGTGAAAATAATTAAAAGATGAATTCGACATGATACACACACACACAAATTATTTTTAGCCAAAAATTAAGTTTTTTAAGCTCACCCGTAAAAGCTGAAGACTGTGTAGTCGGAGACCAACTTGAGAAGCCGTTTCTCCAGCTGTCCCGGAAGCGAGGCCCTCCACGCACCCGAGATCGAGGTCCTGTCGTACTCCTGATTGTTGTCCCTGCACCACTCGAAGTAAACTTCAAAGTGAACAGTCTTGTAGTCCTGCAAGACGGCCAAGAGGGGAGCAGCGAGTTCCCTCTTCTGCTTGATGGCCTCCCACTGCTGCGACTTGACGAAGGCCCAGTACTCTCGCATCATTTTGTAGATGGACTCCTCGGCGTCGGACTCTATCTGAAACACTGTGACGTCGCCGCCGGCCTTCAGCGTTTCGTCCATGTGAGCGATCATCAGCGGTTTCTGCACTTTCTTGAGGTGACCTTCGAGGCTGGCAGAATCGACGGTGCCGTAGGCAAGTCCTCCGACCTCCTTGACGGGCGGCTCGAGGTCAACCTGAACCGTCATAGACTCGATGTCCATGGAGGCGACGGAGAGTTCGCACATCCTCTCGACGGCGGCCACGTTGTCGGGAGAGTCGAGACCGAGCAACTTGAGAAGATCAGAGAGATCGAGAAAGTAAGAGCACAGTCTTTCGGGTCCGGCATTCTCCATGTTGGCCGAAAACGTGTCCGCAGAGCACAAATTGCACTCGCATATTTTTTCTTTCCTCTCCGGACCGCGACGTCTCTTCTTGGCAGACTTTTTGGCCTCGGCCAGAGCAAGCGCGACGCGCTGTTCCTCCAAAGTGACGGTGGGAATGCCGGCAAAGTCGTTGTGACTTGGCTTGTCGCGTCGCGAACTTTGCTTGTACTGCTCGATGACCGCCAGCCGGTAGGGTTCTTTGAGCACGCAGGCAAACGTTTCGGCGTAAAAGCAAACTGCAGTGTCGAAAGTGTCGAGGTCGAGGTCGCCAACACCGCCACTGTCGGCAGACTTTGGTCCGACAATTCCGAGATTGAAGAAGGACGAAAACCGGGGGTGAAATCTACGGCTCGCGTTTTTCGACTCTCTCTGATTGAAGGTCGACTTGCAAAAGTTGACGAGCAAAATTTTCTTCTGCCACAGCTGGTAGAGCCGGTCGGTGCAAAAGGCGAGTTCCAAGAGCGTGCCGATGGCGAAACCGGGTGCAGGAAGATTTAAAAGTCTCGCCAAAATAATTCCGTAATCTTCTCTGCTGCCGTAAATACGCGTTCTGGCAAGGCCGAAGAAATAGGGCGAGGCCTCGAAGAGGTTGTCTAGACTCCACCAAAACTTGAACAATTTTCTCTCGAGAGTGACAACGTAGTAGAGCGTCTCGGCCGGTCGCGGCTGCTGCTCCTGGCTGAAGCCCCTGAAGTCGTGGTAGATTTCGAAAAATTGAAACTGACGATCGTGGGCCAAGTAGATGACGATCTCCTTTCCTATAACCTTGGCCAACCTGTTGACGTCTGCGTGAGACGAAAAAGTAAAGTAGCCCGGATCCTTGGTGGGCTCCCTGATGTTGTACATGGTGTTTCGAATTTTTCTCTCCTGATCCGGCCGAGACTTGAGACACGACAGGTTGGCGTCGGCATCGACCAAGGTGAAGGGTCGAAAGTAAGAAGAGTAAACGTCTTCGCCGGTCTTTCCGAGACAGCAGGACCCGAGAAGAGCCTTTGACAGAGACAACTTTCCGTTCTGCGTGAGGTCGCTACCTCGACGCTCCCAGGCTTGTTCCTTGGTCCAGATTGGCGGATCGACGAGCCTCGCTTGTCCGAATGTCGACATAGCGATAGACGAGATAAACGATGTTGACAAAACTGTGAATGCTCACGCCGGAAGATTCGAAGGCTCTCTGGTGACTCCTGAGCAGTGCTGCCTGGTCAAAGTCCGTGGGAATACTGTCGACGTCGGCCAGGGACCTCACAATCGTCGTCTCGCCGAACTTGAGTTCGTGCGCGGCGCCGGCGACATTCGAAGCTCTGTGGTCGTGACCGTAGAACAGAGAAAAAGACGGGCCGACCGAGTGGGAGAGGACAGCGTTGAACGTGACCACAACCTCAAAGCCTGATTCGCCGCCCAGAGTATGTTCACGAAAGAGGTCGAAAAAAATTCGACGGAGGGTCGGCCTGATGACACTCGAGTCAAATCTGAAGCGTACCGTGGTTTGAAAGAGAGTGCCGACGCTCAGTCCGGCAATGCGGGTGACCCTCGTCGAAACGGCCGGCTCTTGCGCCAAAAGTCTTTGGTGGTGAGACAGAAGCTCTTCAACACTCGAGTAGTACGAATAATTTCGCGCAGCAAATCTCTCGCCAGATCTAAGGGTCCCTCTTTCCATGTCAACTATGCTTTCAAAACTAGATCCAAAGTGTCGAACCAGCCAGTTATTTATTTATACCTTTTTTTGCCAATTGCAAACATTACTTTTCACCACGCACACATACACACGAACAGGCAAAAAACTTACCGAATAAGCTAAAACGCGAGAACACAAAAAGAAAATTTTTTTTAGAAATACTTACTTTAGATAAAAAAGTTGGCGAAAGAAGAAAAGAGAGTTGAGAAAGAGAGTATTTTTTCTATCTCACAAACACAAACAAATTATGGTGGTAAAAAAATCGTTTTCTTTAATTTCGTAACAAAGCTACACTGAGATGCTGCTGTTGCTGTTGCTGCTGCTGCTGCTTGCGAGAGAGACCAGCCCAAGGTTTCCCTGGGCGAAAGAAAAGAGGAGGGGGGATGCACGCGCAAAAAATTCTGCTCGACGCTTCCACGCGCGCGCATATATAAACATCCTCAACCGCGCTGCTTTTGCAAAAAGTAAACATTCGAACTTTGCACAAGCTCGAACGAAGTTAGATTTTTACTAGCTCAACAACAATTTTTTTCTTTCTACAATGTCTTTGAACAAGAACGTCACAATACAAAAATGGAGTCCCACTGTCTCGAAGGAGGAGAGGGCACCGGTCGTGCCGGACGCCACGGCCTATCTGGTTGATGGCACTTGGATGGTGCCGATGGAGTTTCAGGCGCCGAACAGGACGAACTTCCTCTTCAAGGCGGGCAACAAGACGTACACGTTGGACGGCACGTCGAAAAATGGAGCCACCTCGGAGCTCGGTCTCCGTAAAAAATACGGGTAAAAATATATGTATTTTTTAAAAAATAAATTAAAATATATTTTATGTGTTTGTATTTTACAAAGTAACTATTTTTTTCAGGAAAATCTACTCGGTTGCCAACTTCTGGTTCCTCATTTCTATCATCGACTGGTCCATCGCGTACAGGCCGGAATCCAAGACCTTGATGGACCTCGACACGGCCCTAAACTTTTTTTTGGTGGCCAGGGACGCGACCAAGCTCAGGATCGGCAACATGGCCAGGTCACTGGTGGCAGCCTGGAACAAGAAATACGCCGGAACGACATCGGTGAGCAAAAAAAAGTCACTTTTTAAAAAAGGCGTTAATTTATAAATTTTAAAAAAAAACGTTTTTCCATAATTAAAAAGATCTTTTTTTCTCTCAGACAAACAACGACCGTTCCGGGTTTTCCGACTACAGGACTTTGTCGACCATGACCTGGGAGGACAAGAACAAAAAATCGCAATGCACGAAGATGGTGGTAACGGTTTCGAATTGGCACTTCAACCGAAACACCCTGAAGCTCGACAAAGCACCGACCTGCAAGCTAGAAGACGTCATGGTCACACTGAAGCTGTCATCAACGGTTTTTTTCGAAAACGAAGGTGGCACTCCAGTCGTGGCCACGGCAGCCAACGAGCCCGACACAACCCTGCCAACGTCGCCCGGAGCTGCAGCTGCCGCCAACTCTGACGGCGGCGCGGTGCAACATTCTAACGGGGAGAGCTATTTCTTCGACAGAAACGGCGCCATTATTCCCTACTCAGCATTCGTCGCCCTTCTCGACTCGGAGAAGTTCGACGACTACCTCCAAGCTCTCTACAAGCTGAGAGAGGGAAAGGCCTACAAGGCTCCGATCACCGTGCCCGACGACACCGACGAGGACGACGACGACGACGACGAAGTCAACGTCGACGATCCCCTCGTTTGTGACAAGGAGGAAGAAGAATTTCTTCGTGCCGCGAAAAAGCGAAAACGTTCTGACTTCGTCAAGGGCATGCGAGGTGGCAAGTCGAAAAAAGTCATCCAATTTGTCGACGACGACGACGACGACGACGACGAAGACGACGAAGTAGCGGACCTGGGAGTCACTCCGCTTCCCTCGGAACATGACGAAGAAGAAGAGGAAGCTGTCATCGCAACCCAGACACAAAACTGGAGCACAGAAGAAACTCCTGATAAGGAAAAAAAAGAAAAGGACGACGACAAGCAGGCCGAAAAAAAAGAAGGCCGGAAAACGAGGAAAAAATGAGTGAGGATCCTGCACTACGGGACGTCAAGTACGGATCGATCTTGATCCTGGGGAGGTAATATTCTCGACATGCAAAGCTACAGTGTACCTCCAACATGATGACGATCATGGCGATGATGATGACGATTATTGATTGCCGACAACAAAAAAAACATTTAAAAATCTTAATAATGTATTTTTTAGAGTTACTCGTTGAATTGAATCGAATCGAATTGAATTGAATTGATTTTTTGTATTTTTAAAAAAAGGTGATGGGATAATCTAGTTAAAACAATGTGTACAGTAATTTTTTTCTTACTTATTTTGTGTAAAATTTAAAATAAATTAAAAAGGTGGAGGGTAAAGTAAATTTAGTTTGTAAGATATAAAATAAAGCATTTTTTGTGTTCTTGTTGTTGTGTGAATATTTTCTTTTTATCTGAGATACGACGGTGGTGTGTAAAATGAACAAATAAAATTTTTCAGAACATCGAAAAAAACCCATCTTTGCATTTATTTTTAAGGGCCGGAACGGGAAAATCTACGCTTATCAAAGAAATTGTCCGACACACTTGCGGAAAAAAAGCAAAAAAGATC
>JAIYDG010000556.1 GCA_027487625.1 Bacteroidota bacterium | reverse complement strand
ACAGGAATGGGGCCCGTTGTGGAAATGAAAACAACTACCGCCAAATTGTTTTCATCATTTTATGCTTTGTACAGTGGCGTTGCATTTTTAAGTATTACCGCCGTTTTCTTTGCGCCTTTAATCCATAGAGTTTTGCATATTTTACATATAGAAGACCAAACAGAAGACTAATTCCTCAACTTTATTGGATTTTCAAGGCTATCCAATTTTATTTTTGATGAACTAAGTGTTAATTCGTATCCCCAAATTAAGAAATGAATAAAGTCATCATCTTCTGTGCTCCTTCTGGTAGCGGAAAAACAACCATTGTTAAACATTTGCTTCAACAAAATAATCAACTCATGTTTTCTGTGTCGGCTTGCACTAGAAACAGAAGAGAAGGAGAAGTTGATGGAAAGGATTATTATTTTCTAACTAAAGAAAATTTTGCAGAGAAGGTTAAAAACAATGAATTCCTTGAATACGAAGAAGTGTATGGAGGTAATTTTTATGGTACTTTAAAAGCTGAAATCGAAAGAATTTGGGCTTTAGGTAAAGTGGTTTTGTTTGATGTGGATGTAGTTGGTGGATTGAATATCAAAAATTACTATGGCGACAATGCTTTGGCTGTTTTTGTGAAACCTCCTGATGTTGCAACTTTAGAAAAACGTTTGAGACATCGTTCTACTGAAACAGAAGAAACCTTAAAAATGAGGGTCGAAAAGGCGGTACATGAATTGGAATTCCAATCAAAATTTGAAGTAGTTTTATTAAATGATGATTTAAGTATTGCTTTGGAAAAAGCTGAATCTTTGGTTAATTCATTTCTTAATAAGTAATCATGAACATCGGTTTATTTTTTGGTTCATTTAATCCTGTTCATACCGGACATCTTATCATCGCCAATTATATGGCAGATTATACCGGTTTAGACGAAATCTGGCTGGTTGTTAGTCCTCAAAATCCTTTTAAAATTAACGATGAATTATTAGATGAAAAGGCTCGTTTTGAATTGTTGAATTTGGCAATTCAAGATGATATTCGTTTCAAGGCTATAGATATTGAGTTTCACTTAGCTCGCCCATCATATACGGTAGATACATTATCACATTTGAGGGAATTACATCCTGAACATGAGTTTACATTAATTATTGGTGGTGATAATCTTCAAAATTTTCATAAGTGGAAAGATTATCAGGAAATATTAAAACAGCATAAAGTATTTGTTTATGCACGTGTTGGCATCGTAGAAAAGCCTTTACTTTCAAACAATCCTCAGATTAAACTCTTTGAAGTTCCATTGTTGAATATCTCATCAACCTATATCAGAGAAA
This sequence comes from Bacteroidota bacterium, assembly GCA_027487625.1. Lineage (GTDB taxonomy): Bacteria > Bacteroidota > Bacteroidia > UKL13-3 > UKL13-3 > CAISCU01. Next base: position 3,256 of record JAIYDG010000556.1, on the reverse strand, counting down.
GTATTCAAGCAGGCAAATCTATCAGATACCTCATTCCTGAACCAGTTAGAATTCTGATTAATGAAAGGAATTATTATCAAGATAAAGACAATTATTAATAAGGAAGCGCCGGAATCTCGTTAAAAGTATGTTCTTCTGCAGCTCTTTTAATAGTAATCAATCCTTGTTCAAAAGCCTGTTCTGTTGAACTGATTTTAGAGCTTAGCATATATCTGAAAATAGGATTGTTACCAACATCACCAGAATCTAACCAAGTTAATTTTGTTTTTCCACCAAGAGCTTCAAACATAAATGTGGCTTTAGTAGTAATAGTGCCCTCATTCATCCATAAATCGTAATCAATACGTTCATTTATAGTGCTATTGCTGATATTTAATCTTCCACAACCATATAATCCACCTCTAAAATACTGACGAGCACCTGTGCCTTCACTATTTCTTGAATAAAAGAAAACAAGTGAACTATCGAGTTCTGTGTTCCAAGGACTCCAATCTTTCCAGTTTTTCATGTTGTTTAAATACTGAAATGTTTGATTAACAGGACGATTCACCACAATCGATTTCTCAATTCTATAAGTGTGAGGTAAAAAGAAAGCGATGCCTAAAAACAATGCTACCAATAAAAAGATGCCTAGAAATACCCTAAATAATTTCATTCTGTAATTGAATTGACTGCAAATCTAAAATAAATGTCGAGCTATTCACCGACCATTTTATACCAATTACCGATTTTTCTTTCAATTGGGCCGAATTTGTAAAACGGGCAGTAGGCATGATAATACCTTTGACCTATCAAAACGAAACAAATTATGGAAATCATAGAAACAAAAACAAATGAAAACGGAACTTTTGAAGAGAACAAAGTTCCAAATCAGGAAAACGAAAAAAATGGCTGGAATGGAAGAGTTCTTGCTGGTTTATTATTGGCATCATTCGGAGGTTTATTTTTAGTAAGAGAATTAGGAGTTGAACTTCCTTCTATTATATTCACTTGGCCAATGTTATTAATTGGAATTGGATTGTATACAGGAGCCCGACATAATTTCCGTAAACCAGGATGGTTGGTTTTAGTCTTAGTTGGCTCGGTATTTTTAGTTGGAAAAGCCTTTCCAGACTTAGAATTTCAAAGATTTTTCTGGCCAATTTTATTAATAGGTGCTGGTTTATTCATGGTATTTAAACCGAAAAGAAATAGAACAGATTTTAATAACCATTTTAAAAACAGACATTTTAGAGGTAAACAATATGATGGCACCCGTTCTTTTGATATAGGTTACAATGAACAATCTACCAGTGAAGATTACTTAGAAGTTGTTGCCATTTTTGGTGGAACAAAAAGAGTTGTTTTAAGTAAAGAGTTTAAAGGCGGTGAGATAAATGCCATATTTGGTGGCTCAGAAGTAAATTTAATGCAAGCTGATATTGATGGCAGAGTGATTTTAGAGGTAAATAACATTTTCGGAGGAACTAAATTATTGGTTCCTGCTAATTGGAATGTTCAATCTGATATTGTTACAATTTTAGGTGGAGTTGAGGATAAAAGACCAATAATGGCTGCGGGTTCAGTTCCATCAAACAAAATATTGGTTTTAAAAGGAGCTTGTGTTTTTGGTGGAGTAGATATTAGAAGTTATTAAATTAATTTTATGAACTGGTATACTGCAAAATTGGTTTATATTATCGAAAAGAATTTCGAAAAGCAGGCCACTGAAATTGAAGAAAAATTGGTTTTAATTAAAGCATCAACTCGGGTTGATGCTTTAACTAAAGCTCATGAAATTGGAATTGAAAAACAAGAACATATAAGTTTATTCAATGGCAACTCTCTATTTTGGAAATTTATGTATGTTGTTAGCTTAGATTTGATTGAAAATTGGGATTCAGGAATCGAAATTTACTCTTGTATCAAGGAAATCGATTCAATAAGTCAGCTCGATTATTTTAAGTACCAAGGAAACAAACTAATGATGGATTAATTTTATGCTGTTAAATATTTCCTTTAAAAGAGTATTTTATTTGTTTGGAATATGGTGGTTACTATGGTTTTTTATCATCGCATTTGTTCAGAACAATTTTGGTTTAGACTGGCAGTTGGCATTTACAGATAGTGCAATAACTAATTTATTATTGGCTATTTCTGGATATGTAATTTATATCACCTTAAAATATTATCAGCCAACCAATGAAAACTTTTTTTATTTACGACTTTGGGTAGTATTAATAGCAATTATCAATTCTGCAATTCTGTATTATGTTTTACCTTTTAATCCTTTTGCCGATGCAAATTATTTATCCTTATTAAATAATGGTTTGTATTTAAGATTTTCCTATCAGTTTTTAATGTTGGCTACCATAACAATGATTAATTGGATGGGAGCTTATTTTCTTAACAAACAGGAATTGGAACAACGTAGAATTGATGCAGAAAATCTTAGTAAAGAGGCTGAATTATTAAACCTAAGAAAACAATTACAACCACATTTTCTATTTAATAGTTTGAATTCTATTCATACATTAGTTGGCTCAAAACCACAGGAAGCAAGAGAAATGATTGAGCAACTTTCTGGTTTTTTAAGACATACATTGAGAAAAAACGATCAGCAATTAATTTTTTTAAGGGAAGAAATACAGGGGATTCAACTTTACCTAGATATTGAAAAAGTAAGATTTGGTAATAGATTGGATGTTATTTTAAATACTCAGGGTTCGTGTTTAGATAAAAAATTACCTGCTTTAATTTTGCAGCCTTTGGTTGAAAATGCAATTAAATACGGTTTGTATGAATCACTTGATAAAACAAGTATAGAAATCAATACTACTTGTTTAGAGAATGAATTAAAAGTTGAAGTTAAAAATCCATTTGATATCGAACTTAATAAACAAAATGCAGGAACTGGATTTGGGTTAAGCTCAGTTCAAAGGCGTTTGTTTTTATTATATTCACGTAATGATTTACTTCACACAGAAAGAAAAGAAGGCTTTTTTATTTCCACGATATTAATTCCACAGCATGATTAAATGTTTAATAATTGATGATGAACCTTTAGCCAGGGCAATGGTTTTGGAATACTTACAAGCCTATCCTGAAATAGAAGTTCTAGCTGAATGTGGTGATGGTTTTGCAGGTGTAAAAGCCATATTGGAACACAAGCCTGATTTAGTTTTTTTAGACATACAAATGCCTAAAATTACGGGATTTGAAATGTTGGAATTGATTGAAGAAAAGCCTGCAATAATTTTTACAACTGCTTATGATT
>JAIYDG010000587.1 GCA_027487625.1 Bacteroidota bacterium | reverse complement strand
CTCCAGAATTACCTCTGCCATTTTTAAGTAAAAAAAAAAAAAAAAATTTCATCGCCATTTACCACATGGGAATGTATGCAAATCCTGAAATTCTTAATTGGTTTACAAACGAATATGCTCAAAGAGTTAAAGGCAAATTAGATATGGGCAAAAGCTGTATCAGATTTAAAAAACCTGAAAATATTCCTTTTGACTTAATTGGGGAATTAGCTAGTAAAATGACAACCAAAGAATGGATTGAGACCTATGAAAATGCTTATGTTAAAAAATGATTTCACATTCAAAAAGTCAATCAATATTTAGTTATTAAACAAAAGCTTTATTTTAGTTAAAAACTCTCAAAACCATGATGATGAAAAAATACTCAATCGAAATTAAATGGGCAGCTCTTTTTTCTGTAATGTCGCTCGTTTGGATGTTCTTAGAAAAAATGATTGGATTACATGATGTTTACATAGATAAACACATGTATTATACCAATTTAATTGCTATTCCCGCTATTCTTATTTATGTTTTTGCTTTGTTGGAAAAGAAAAAGAAATTCTACAATGGAAACATGAATTTCGGTCAAGCCTTTGTTTCTGGAACAATTATTTCTGTAATTGTTTCTGTATTAAGTCCATTAGTACAAACCATTACTTCTCTTGGTATCACTCCCGATTATTTTAAAAATGCAATTAAATATGCAGTTGAAAATAAACTGATGGGGCAAGCAGAAGCTGATGCGTTTTTCAACCTGAACAATTACATCATTCAAGGACTTTATGGCGCAATTATCATGGGTATCATTACTACGGCAATTGTAGGATTCTTTGTTAAAACCAAGGAATCAAACATAGTAAAATAATTATTCAAAAATCTATTGTTAAAAACTATTGAACGACTTTGTTCAATAGTTTTTTTATTTTCACGCCATGACGAATTCTGATATTGCAGATGTACTAAAACTCTATGCTGATCTTTCTGAATTACATGGAGGCAATCCGTTTAAAATTAAATCATTTGCCGCTGCTTCTTTTAATATTGATAAAATGCCTCAAGCATTAAATTTGCTTGATTTGGCAGCTTTGGAAAAAGTTCCAGGAATTGGTAAAACCATTGCCGTTGTTATTGATTCCTTAAACAAAACAGAAACTTTTCCTGAACTGCAAAAACTATTGGAAGAAACTCCAGAAGGTGTTTTGCAAATTATGAAAATTAAAGGAATTGGACCTAAAAAAGTTGCTTTAATCTGGAAAGAATTAAATATTGAATCGGTTGGAGAATTGTTATATGCTTGTAAAGAAAACCGTTTGTCTCAGATAAAAGGTTTTGGAGCTAAAACTCAGGAAAGCATTAAAAAACAGATTGAATTTATGTTTGCCAATGCTCATAAATTCCATTACGCTAAAGCAGAAGAACCTGCGATTGAATTGTTAAAAGACCTTCAAGAACAAGTGCATGAACTTGCTTCGTTTTCAGGTGCTATCAGACGTTGTTGTGAAATACTAGAATGTATTGAGTTTATTGTTCCTTATACTGATTTAGAATCATCAATTTCAGCCATTGCAAATATTCCTTTTCTTAGTGAAATAGAAATATTTGATGATTTAATTGAAGCTAAACTTGGCTCCTACCCTGTTTCTATAAAATTGGTTCCAGAAGAAAATTTATATTATCAATTGTTTGTTGAAACGGCTTCAGAAGAACACTTAAAACAATTGGATGTACTACCCGATGAAAATATTGAATACAATTCTGAAGAAGAAGTTTATGAAAGTATTGGTTTAACTTATATCGAACCAGAGCTAAGAGAAGGTCGTAATGAAATTCTGCTTGCAAAATCAAACCAATTACCAGAATTAATAGAATACGAAGATTTACGAGGACCTTTACATAACCATAGTCAGTGGAGCGACGGACAAAATACCATCGAAGAAATGGCACTTTGGTGTATAAATAAAGGCTATTCTTATTTAGGCATGGCAGATCATAGCAAAGCAGCATTTTATGCTCAGGGACTTTCTGAGGAAAAGGTTTATGCGCAACAAAAAGAAATTGATGCCTTAAATCTTAAATACCCAAATTTTAAAATATTTAAAGGAATTGAATGTGATATTTTAAATGATGGTAGTCTCGATTACGATAATGATGTTTTAAAAACATTTGATTATGTAGTGGCATCTGTTCATAGTAATCTCAAAATGACAGAGGAAAAAGCGATGATGAGATTATTAAAAGCAATTGAAAATACCTATACAAGCATACTCGGACATCCTACTGGAAGGTTATTATTGATGAGAGAAGGATATCCCATCAACCATAAAAAAATAATAGATGCTTGTGCTGCAAATGGTGTTCATATTGAAATCAATGCCAATCCATACAGATTGGATTTAGATTGGAGATACATTGATTATGCCATGGAAAAAGGTGTGATGTTAAGTATCAATCCAGATGCGCATGAATTAGAAGGATTTTTAGATATGTACTTTGGCACATTGGTTGCAAGAAAAGGCAGATTAACTAAAGAAGCTTGTTTGAATTGTCTGGAAACTGATGATATATTAAAGCATTTCAAAAAGTAATTACATTTCAAATAATAGCTGTTTTTTTTATGCTAAAATGAATTCAATGATTTTGTAATGAAACCAATTGAGTACTTTTAAAACTACTTTAATATATTTATTGTATTAAAATATAATCTATTTCGACCTTATCGATTTAGGCAGGAAACATAGTATACCTGTTCTATGCTATAGGCCTGAAAAAAAATTTTATTAGGATGTATTATAAATCAATTTGACTTTTACGATAATCCGTTTCTTAATCAGTAAATTTAATAACATCACCCTCACCCCAAAAGGTACGCAAACCTTCGGTTCGCGTACCTTTTGGGGTGAGGATAATTCACTCATTTTTGTTTACTACTATAATGTCATCCCTATGGGATTTTGGGAAATTTCGTAATAAACAAGTTTCTATTTTTAACTCATATTGCCCTAATTCAATTCATAAATCAATTTTAAAATGTTTGGAGTTTTAATAAAATAAATTACTGGCAAACATGAGGATATTCGTAAAATACAAATTATTGATTCATATTTTCTAATCCCAAATGTTATTCTAGCTTAATCTGTTGTTAGATTAAAAAACGAAGTATTTATTACGATTTAAATCAAGAAGATTGCAATTAGAATATTGTATTAAAATAAAATTTTACTTCAAAATTCAAACACCATTTAATTTTTTCAATCTAAGTTATTAGGTAGTTTATATAAGAATTAATTTTTATTGGAGAAAATGAACATGCTTCCAATATCAAAAACATTTTGACCTTTATAAAAACTCAGGGTTTAAATCATCTTACTTATTACAAGATAAACTTAAAACCAATTGATGTTTTAATTGATATTAATACCAATCAATTTTTAACAAATAAAGAATTGAATAAAACATGCTATTAGAGATGGAGTAGCAAAATCCTACTCTTTAAACAGCATCCATTTTATCAATAATTAGTAAACAATTAAATAAAAATTACAATCACACATCAAGGCATAATCGCCTGAATTTAAACTAATTATTCAAATAACATCAATTAAAAATAAAACTCTGTCATATTAATGAATATTAAACAATTAATAAAACAAAGCAGATAACTTCATGTTCACATTGCACTTGAAGATAGCAATCAAGATAAAAAACTTGGAGTAACTGAAAATCCTTAAGAGTAGGAAAACAAACTAAAAAATTAAAATGGAGCATTTAAAAATTGCAAGCGACAATTATGTAGCTTTTACCTTTTTCATTGGCACAATGGCTATGATGGCCGCCTCTGTATTCTTTTTTCTTGAATTAAACAACACCTCACAAAAATGGAGAACATCTGTTTTAGTATCAGGGTTGATTACATTCATTGCAGCAGTTCATTATTACTACATGAGAGGCTACAACTTAGAAACAGGAGACTCACCAACATTCTTCCGTTATGTGGATTGGATCTTAACAGTTCCTTTGATGTGTGTTGAGTTCTATTTAATCACCAAAAAAGCTGGAGCGAAAGTTTCATTGTTATGGAAACTAATTTTCGCATCTCTAGTGATGTTAGTTACAGGTTATTTTGGAGAAACAATTGACCGAGGAAACAGCGTACTATGGGGAGTAATTTCAGGTGCAGCTTATTTCTACATTGCTTACTTAATCTGGTTCGGAGAAGTTGCAAAATTATCACAATCAGCAGGACCACAAGTTGCAAAAGCAACAAGAGTTTTAGCTTGGTTTGTATTAGTTGGTTGGGCTATCTATCCTTTGGGTTATATCTTAGG
>JAIYDG010000429.1 GCA_027487625.1 Bacteroidota bacterium | reverse complement strand
GGCACTGAATTAATACGTAAAGAGGCAGAAGCTGTGCATTATTGTCCAAATGAGTTGAATTGCCCACCACAATTGATCGGAAAAATCGAACATTTTATTGGCAGAAAAGCCATGAATATTGATAGCCTTGGAGAAGAAACTGTTGCAGGTTTATTCAGAAAAGGAATCATAAAAAACTATGCCGATTTGTATTCACTAAAATTTGAAGATTTAAACGGACTTAGTTTTGAAACTGGTGAACCAGATAAACTCAAAACCCGCTCGCTTCAAGAAAAATCTGTCAATAATATTTTAGCCGGAATCGAAGCCAGTAAAGCAATTCCGTTCGAAAGAGTACTGTTTGCTTTAGGAATTAGAATGGTTGGGGAAACAGTTGCTAAAAAACTGGCAAAACATTTCAAAACTATGGCTGCTTTAATTGCAGCTGATAAAGAGACAATTTTAGGTATTCATGAAATTGGAGAAAAAATTGCAGAACAATGTATCAAACATTTTTCAGAAGTTGCCAATATTCAAATCATTAATCAATTAAAAGAAGCCGGATTAAATTTCGAAATAGTAGAAGAAATCGGACAAGAAACCACCAATAAACTCGATGGTAAAAGCTTTTTGGTATCTGGAACTTTCACTATTAGCCGTGATGATTTAAAGAAAATGATTGAACTGAACGGAGGAAGAAATGTTTCAGGTATTTCAAAATCATTGAATTACCTGATTGCTGGCGATAAAATGGGACCAGAAAAACTGAAAAAAGCCACTGATTTAAATATTCCAATCATTTCTGAAACTGAGTTTATAAGCATGCTAAACTAAACTGATTATTTGCCTATTTTCGCAAGGATGCAGTTTTTAGAAAATATCAAAATTAAAATCGGAAAATACCTCCTAAAAAGTTCCCTCGAAAAAAGGAAACCCATGAGTGCTGTTCCCAATTTTGATTCCATAAAAGAGATTGCCATTTTGTACGCCGCTGATGACAATAAAAAGGAAGCAGAAGTAAACAAATTGGCTTTACATTTAAGAGAACAAGGTAAAAAAGTTTTGTTGATGGGATTTGTAAACCAAAAACAATTACCTGAAAACTATAAATTTCAAATTTCGCAGGAGTATTTCTGGAAAGAGAGTTTAAGTAGTTTTTTGCTACCTCAAAAAGATAAAGTAGCTAATTTTATAAATAAGCCTTTTGATTTATTAATCAATTTATACACCGATTTCAGCCTTCCAATGGTTGCCATATCTGCTTACTCAAAAGCAACAAACAGAATTGGTGCACATTTCCCAGAATCTGAATCTTATAATGATATTTTGATTGATGGACAATTCAATAACTTATATGAATTGGGCTTGCAAATGGAACATTACCTTAAAATTGTGAATAGCAAAAGCTAATGAGTGATTTAATTCGAAACAATAGTTTACCTGTTATGGAACACTTTTATACCCTTCAAGGTGAAGGTGCGTATACAGGGAATGCTGCCTATTTTGTGAGGCTCGGAGGTTGTGATGTAGGTTGCGTTTGGTGTGATGTTAAAGAAAGTTGGGATGTGAATGCTCATCCACAAATAAGTATTCAAAACATCGTTAAATTTATTAGTGAGGTAAAGTCGCCAATTGCTGTCATTACAGGTGGTGAACCATTGATGCACAATCTTGATGAGCTCACTGAATCAATTCAATCAAAAGGTATCAGAACTCATATAGAAACTTCTGCTTCTCATCCTTTGAGTGGCAATTGGGATTGGATTTGTGTTTCCCCTAAAAAATTCAAAGCACCACTACCTGAAATACTGATTAAAGCGAATGAATTAAAAGTAATCATATTCAACAAAAGTGATTTTGATTGGGCAGAAAAACATGCTTCAATGGTTGAAAAAGATTGTCAGTTATTTCTTCAACCTGAATGGGACCAACAATCAAAAATGTTACCCTTGATTATCGAATATGTGAAACAAAATCCCAAATGGAAAATTGGTTTACAAACACATAAATGGATGCAAATTCCTTAATTCACCATGTCAGAGGCCTTAGCCACATTTGCCGATATCATTGTTCCATTAAGTTTACCAAAAGCTTATACATACCGCATTCCGCGTGATATGGAAGATTTGGTGAAACCAGGAATGCGAGTATCTGTGCAGTTTGGTGCAAAGAAGGTTTATGCAGGTTTAATTAAGAATATTCATTCAACTCCACCTGCAGGATACGAAGCCAAATACATTCTTTCGGTTATTGATGAAGCACCAATTTTATATCCTAAACAATTAGAATTTTGGGAATGGTTAAGTAAGTATTATTTGGCCAATTTAGGTGATGTGATGAATGCGGCTTTACCTGCTGCACTCAAATTAGAAAGTGAAACCAAAATCTTTCTCAATCCCGAATTTGATATTGAATCAACTGAGCTCGACGACCGCGAATACCTCATTATTGAAGCACTTCAATTAAAAAAAGAATTAAGCATCAGTGATGTTGCTGTAATACTAAATTTAAAAAACATCCTCCCATATTTAAAAAGTTTGGTTGTTAAAGAAGCCATTGTAATGGAGGAGTCATTGGAAGAAAAATACAAGGAAAAATTCATCACTTGTTTAAAAATTAGTGAAGCTTTTGAAACAGAAGAAGGTTTGCATCAGATATTCGATCAACTTGAGAAAAAGGAGAAGCAACTGGCCATCATCATGGCTATTATTCAACTCAAACACAAACACCAACACATCCCTAAAAAGTTGGTATTACAACATTCAGGCGCTTCAGATTCTAGCATCAAATCACTCATTAAAAAAGGATATATTGAATCCTATCAACTTGCTGTCGATAGGCTTGCTCAGTCTGAAATTCCATTGCAGGAGTTTGTCTTGAATCAAGAGCAGCAATCAGCATTCGATTCAATCCAGGACCAGTTTAAAAACAAAGATGTGGTCTTATTACATGGCATCACTTCAAGCGGAAAAACCCATGTATATGTAAAGATGATGGAAGAACAAATACTTGCAGGTAAACAAGTATTGATGTTACTTCCAGAGATTGCATTGACTTCTCAAATCATACAAAGAATTAGAAAATATTTTGGAAGCAAATGTCTTGCCTTTCATAGTAAATTCAGCGATGCAGAACGTGTTGAGATTTGGAATAAGGTTTTAAAAAATGAAGTACAAATCATCATTGGAGCACGTTCATCTTTGTTTCTACCATTCAAAGATTTGGGATTAATTATTGTTGATGAAGAGCAAGAAGCTTCTTATAAACAACAAGACCCAGCACCTAGGTACCATGCACGTGAAGCATCCATTTACCTTTCAAGAATAATGGCTTGCAAAACCTTATTGGGTTCAGCCACTCCATCTTTCGAAAGTTATTATAATGCTCAACAACAGAAGTATGGCTTGGTTGAAATGAACAAACGTTTTGGTGATATTCCTGAACCTGAATTACTCATTGCAAATTTGAGTGAAGAGAGTCGAACCAAAACCATGGTTGGAAATTATTTCACCTCTGTTTTACATGCAGCTATTGCAGAATGTTTAGCCAATCACGAACAAGTAATTCTATTTCAAAACCGACGTGGATATGCGCCAGTAATGGAATGTGAATCTTGCAGATGGGTGCCAAAATGCATCAATTGTGATATCAGTTTAACCTATCACAAATACAATGATTCATTGAAATGTCATTATTGTGGTTATACTCAAAAAGTACCTGAAAACTGTCATGCATGTGGCTCTACATTTTTGAATTTAAAAGGATTTGGAACTGAAAAAATCGAAGATGAAATCAAGATTATTTTTCCTGAAGCCCGCATTGCACGACTCGATCATGATACTGCAAAATCGAAACACGGACATGAAAAAATCATCAAAGATTTTGAAGACCAAGCAGCAGATATTTTGGTTGGAACTCAAATGATAGGCAAAGGACTTGACTTCGAAAAAGTTAGTTTAGTCGGTATCATCAACGCCGATCAACTGCTTTATTTCCCCGATTTCAGAGCCCACGAGCGTGCTTATCAACTCATGACACAAGTTGCAGGAAGAAGTGGAAGGAAACACAAACAAGGCAAAGTAATTATTCAAACGCATAGTCCCGACCACCATGTTATTCAAGCTGTCATCAAACAAGATTACAAAGGTTTGTATGAATCTGATTTGAATGAAAGAACCAAGTTTGCTTATCCTCCTTTACAGCGAATCATTAAAATCAGCACACGCCACAAAGACCACCATGTTTCTCAGGAAGCAGCATGGCAATTAAAAACCATGTTACACAGTGCATTTGGCGAGCATATACTCGGACCAGAAAGTCCGTATGTTTCTAAAATCCGCAATTATTATATAAGAGAAATTCTGATTAAAATCGATAGAAACAACAGGCAATTAGAACAAATGAAAATGTTCATCAAACAAAAAATCCAAAAGGTTTTGGAGCACCCGAGTTTCAAAAATGTTTACATTTCAGTAGATGTAGATCCAGCATAAACATTGCTTTCTGAAGTAAAATTCTTTAGAACCAAAATCCTTCCACCAATACAAATTTCAAAAAGATGCTAAATTTTATTTTGGGCGTTCCCCTCCGGGTCAGGCTATACACTCCAATCTTTTTGCTCGTGCCTCACAAAAAGGATTTCCGTTCCTATCCTTAACGCGGCATTTCGTTAGAAATTAAAATCTTAGAAATCAATCAAAATTCCTCCCATCGCGAGCTATTACGGGCCCTTCGGGCCCGTACATTGACTCGTCCTGAAAAAAGTTTACAGTTTAATTAATTAATCCTGTTATAAGTTTACACTTGATTATTAGTCCTGAATAGGATTTACAAATGTAATTTGTTTTCGATAATAATTCTTCC
>JAIYDG010000615.1 GCA_027487625.1 Bacteroidota bacterium | reverse complement strand
TTTTGTTTTTAAAAGAGTTAAACATGGCTTCACCTTCATACCTATTCTTATTTTCAACCTTGGTACCTAAACCAGCATTAACCTTTCCAAAGTATCCTTTCTTTGCATCATCTTTTAATTTTAGGTTGATGGTTTTATTCTTTTCACCATCATCTACCCCAGTTTGAATGGCAGTTTCACTTTTTTTATCAAATACCTGAACACTTTCTACACTTTCAGCTTTAATGTTTCTAGTGGCAACTGTTGGGTCATCACCAAAAAATTCTTCACCATCAACCAAAACTTTATTTACTGTTTCACCCTGCGCAGTAATTTTACCATTTTTATCAACCTGAATACCTGGTAGTTTTTTTAATAAATCTTCTACTGATGCATCTTTTTTAACAGCGAAACTATCTGCTAAAAACTCAGTTGTGTCACCTTTAATTCTAATAGCATCCAATTTTTCTCTAATGATTACTTCACGTAACAAATTTGCTTTTGCAATCATTGGGATATTACCCAAGTCTTTGGTTTCATTTTCATTTAAAAGAATTTTATCTTCATAATCAGCAAAACCAGGACGAGTAATTCTAATAAAATAAGTATCCGCTTTTAATTCCAAAAAGCTGAATTTATTTTGTTGATCTGCCCATTTGTGTTGGATTAAGATGGAATCTTTTAATCGAACTAAAGAAACCGAAGAATAAGCTAATGGCTTGAAATTCGCTGTATCACTTAAAACGCCTTTAATTGAAGATTGGGAGAAAGACTGAAAAGTGACTAAAATGAAAGCAAAAATCAAAAATTTTTGTAATAGTTGGGTCATAGGTTTTTATTTAAAAGAATACACCTAAAAATGATTCGGGTTTAAAAACGCTGGTAAATTGTTTTAATTATTTAAGAATGACAATAATATTACATCAACGGCAAAATCTTTGGTTTTCAGCATAAAAAAAGGGAGCAGACAATCATCTACTCCCTTATTTTATGAAATTATTAGGATTAACCAACAACCCAGGTTTCTTTACCTGCGATTAGTTTATCTAAATCCGGTGCCGGATTTTTCTCTTTAATTTGATCAATTTGTTCATTGAATAAATCTTCAAAAGAACGTCTTGCAGAGTTTATATAAAACACGCCAAAAGGACGAGGGAAATGACCTTCAATAGAAGGATCATCGTAAAATCTTGAAATGATTGTAGCTTTCACTAAATCTGTTTCATCATGAATCCATAAATCGTTTACAGAAGCATCGTTCAAATCAACGATAACAGGTTTAAAGCCATCAAGTTTAATCCCTTTATCAGCATTTTCTCCAAAAACAAGAGGTTTACCATGTTCCATCATTAATGTTTGTTGCTTTTTAGAAGATTTTTCAGTGAAAATTTCAAAAGCACCATCATTAAATACATTACAGTTTTGATAAATCTCTAAAAGAGAAGTTCCTTTATGTTCAAATGATCTTTTAATCATTGCCTGCATATGTTTTGGGTCACGATCCATACTTCTTGCAACAAAAGTAGCATCAGCACCAAGACATAAAGCAATAGGATTAAATGCATAATCAACACTTCCATAAGGAGAAGATTTAGTTACTTTACCTTGTTCAGAAGTAGGAGAATATTGGCCTTTAGTTAAACCATAAATTTGGTTATTAAAAAGCATTACATTTAAATCAGGATTTCTTCTTAAAGTATGAATGAAGTGATTACCACCAATTGACATTGAATCACCATCACCCGTAACAACCCAAACACTTAATTCAGGTCTAGTTGCTTTTAACCCAGTAGCAATTGCCATAGCACGTCCGTGAATTGAGTGCATGCCAAAAGTATCCATATAATAAGGGAATCGGGAAGAGCATCCAATTCCAGAAATAAAAGCATAATCCTCTTTCTTAACACCTAAATCAGGCAAAACAGTTTGAACTTGTTTCAGAATAGAGTAATCACCACAACCTGGACACCATCTTACTTCTTGGTCTGAAGAGAAGTCTTTTGATGTCAATTTATTTTCTACCATTTCCATTTTCTTTTTTGTTTAATAATTGAATAAAACGTGATGATTTTATTAAGAAAGTATTTCTTTGATTTTAGTTACAACTTCTTGTGACATAAATGGCTGACCTTGAATTTTGTTGTAAGGAATTGCATCAACAAAATATTTATCTCTAATGATTTTTACCAATTGGCCATTATTTAATTCAGGCACAACAACTGTTTTGTAGTTGGCAAGAATTTCGCCTAAGTTTTTAGGGAATGGACTCAAATATCTTACATGTGCATGAGCAACTTTATAACCTTCATCCAGAAGTTTTCCTGTTGCAGTTTTTAAAGCGCCGTAAGTGCCACCCCATCCTAAAATTAACAAATCACCTTTTTCGAAACCACTATCAATTGTTTGATCTGGGATATAATTTGCAACTAAATCAACTCTTTCTTGACGAAGTTTAACCATGAATTCGTGATTAGCCGGATCGTATGAAATATTACCCGTGATATTTTGTTTTTCCAAACCACCAATTCTATGTTCTAATCCTTTAGTACCAGGAATTGCCCAAGGTCTAGCTAATTTTTCATCTCTTTGGTAAGGCATAAATTTATCATCGCCTTCAGCTTTTTCTTTAGCAAAAGAAACATTGATATCTTTTAAATCAGCAGTTGAAGGAAACTTCCAAGGTTCAGAACCATTAGCAATATATCCATCACTTAAGAAAAATACCGGAATCATGTGCGTTAAAGCCAATCTGCAAGCTTCATAAGCAAGATTAAAACAATCAGAAGGAGATTGAGCAGCCAAAACTATAACTGGACACTCACCATTTCTTCCATAAATTGCTTGTAACAAATCTGCTTGTTCTGTTTTAGTAGGTAAACCTGTGCTAGGACCAGCTCTCTGAACGTTTACAATAACTAAAGGCATTTCAAGCATAGTTGCCAATCCAATAGCCTCAGTTTTTAAAGCAATTCCAGGACCAGAAGAACCTGTTACAGCTAAGCTACCACCAAAAGCAGCACCAATAGCTGAGCAAATTCCAGCAATTTCATCCTCAGCCTGATACGTTTTGATGTTAAAATGTTTGTGTTTCGACAATTCATGTAAAACATCGGTAGCAGGAGTAATAGGATAAGTACCATAAAACAAAGACAAGCCTGATTTTTGAGCAGCAGCAACTAATCCAAGTGCAGTTGCTTCATTACCCATTACACTTCTATAAATACCAGCTTCCATTTTAGCAGGAGCAACCTTGAAACGATTTGCAAACATTTCAGTAGTTTCTCCATAACTCCAACCAGCTTGTAAAACCTTTAAGTTCGCATTCATTACAGACTCATTCTTTTTGAACTTCGACTTAATAAATGCTATTGAACTTTCCATAGAGCGGTGGTACATAAAATAAATCAAACCAAGTACAAACATATTTTTGCAACGGTCGATTTCTTTAACACCCAAACCACTGTCTTGTAAAGCAGCTCTTGTTATTTTAGTAACATCAATAGTTTTTAAGTCATAAGTACTTAAAGAACCATCTGTTAAAGGATTTTGGTCGTCGGGCACATTAGCCAAACGCATATTTTTTGAATCAAAACCATCAGAATTGGCGATAATAACACCACCCTTTTTTAGGTTTTTGATATTCGCTTTTAATGCAGCCACATTCATTGCAACCAACACATCGCTTTGGTCGCCCGGCGTATGAATTGCCGTTGAGCCAAAGTGAATCTGGAAACCGGAAACACCGGCCAGAGTTCCTTGCGGGGCGCGAATTTCAGCTGGGAAATCCGGAAAGGTAGCGAGATCGTTACCAAATAAGGCCGCAGCATTTGTGAATTGCGTACCTGTTAATTGCATTCCATCACCGCTATCTCCGGCGAATCGAATAACAACTGATTCTAATTCTGTATCTAAAACTTGACTCATATATGGTGATTCATTTATAGGAAGTTCTTTCCTAACACTTGTACGAATTTAAGTTTTCGGAGCTAAAAACCTCATGATGATTTTTGTCAGAAAAAATCGTGACACAGATAAGATTTTATTTTTGGTGATTTTTCAGAAAATCCTCTTTATCAAAACAATGCCTTAAATTTTTGAAATTTCCCTTTGTTTAGAATAAGCTATTGAATTACTTCGCATCAAAATATACTGATATGAGTGTACGAATTTTTGTTACTGGAGGAACTTTTGATAAAGAATACAATGAGTTAAATGGTCAATTGTTTTTCAAAGACACTCATATTCAAGAAATCTTAAAACTTGGTCGTTCCAAATTAAATCTTGAAATAAGAACATTGATGCTTATTGATAGTTTAGAAATGACAGATGCCGACAGAGATTTAATAGCAGACAATTGTAACAGATGCGAAGAAGACAGAATTGTTATAACTCATGGTACTGATACAATGACTGAAACTGCAAAGGTTTTAGCCGAAAAAGTAAAAGGAAAAACTATTGTAATAACAGGCGCAATGATTCCATATAAATTTGGTTCAAGCGATGGATTATTTAATTTAGGAGGAGCATTGGCCTTTGCACAAACATTACCTGAAGGAGTTTATATTGCTATGAATGGTCGTTATTTCGATTGGAATAATTGCAGGAAAGACAAGCAAAACGGAATATTCGAAGAGCTTTAATCCCAAGCGGATTTAGGACTTTCATCCCAAGAGCTTTTTAATCCTTCAGCTGGTGGAACTATAAATCTGTATTCCCTATGGTATTCGAAATTTGTAATCAATAAATAGGGATATAATAAATCTACAACAGTCCAAAGATTGAAAACAAATCTTCTTTTAATTGTTTCAGTGAAAAGCACTTTATCATTCGGTGTTTTTACTTGAATGAGTGCTTTTTGAGGAAATCCTCTTTTTACAAGAGTAGTATGCGTTGTGCCTTTTTCTTTGCCATCTACATAAATTCTATATTGTGATTTTTGAGGTCCATCAACATAAATATTTGTTGTACCACACGAGCTTAAAATCAACAATAAAAAAGAAAATAAAATTACTCTCATTATCTGTTAAATAAAATTTCCATTTTTAACTGAACAGCTGTAAAAGGTCCATTATATTTTCTTAAGGCACCCAACAATAAATCTCCGGAAAATCTAAGTTGAGCACTAGTTGTTCTACCAATTAAATAACCACCTCCAAAGTTAAAAACCATTCCAGCGTAATTATTTGTTGAAGTACCGCTATAATTATATTTTGAATTATAGTAAGGAGCATACCAATCATAGTTAGCAATTTGTAATCCACCTGTTAAAAAAGCGGTATTTGCATCCTTTTTCAAAGGTTTCAAAACTTCTAAACCAAAACCAAAAAAAGCCGAATTTTCACTTCCTAAGCCATAATATGAAGCTCTAATATCCAAAATTAGATCTCTATTATCGTATGACGCAACAAAACTTCCTCCAGACATTAATTCAGAGTATGCTAAAAAACCTATCATTGAACCAATAGAAGTACCAAATGAATAAGTAGCTTGTTGTTTCTTTAATTCCTTCGACTCATAATTACTCACATTATAAATATCACCTACTTTTGTTGAAGTGTTTTCTGTACCCATTGCCAAAGCAACTTTTTGCATAATTGGGTCTAAATCATCAGGACCACTAGCTCTTAATTTATCAGACCAAATTCTTTTACCTGTTGAAGTTTCATTTAAAGTGATGTCAACAATTACAGTTTCTCCTAATCTTGTTAAAGTACCTAAAACAAAATATGCAGCATTTTTTTCTTTAGCAAGATTCTGAATTAGAGTCATTTCTAACCAACTTCCACTAACAGAATCTCCATAATTAGGAGTAACAGCCTCATATCTTGAACCTTGATTTAAATATCCTTTTAACAATTTTGGTGTGATGAATTGAAAATCTTTTTTGAGATTATTTGTTTCAAACCAAGCCAAATAAACTGTTTTGTTTGATTGGGCAAAAGAAGAAAAACCAATTGCTAAAAATGCGCCAATTAGTATTATGCTTCTGAAAAAGAAATTAAGTTTATTCATTTGATTGATATCTAAAACAAAAATACCATTAGAAGTATTCATACTAATGGCATTTTAAACAAATCGTATTAAATAAAATAATGATTCATACAAATTTTAGGAATTTGTTTGCATAAATCAATTTTACATTCAATTCTTAAAAAGGTATTTCAGTTTTATTCTTCATTAATAATATCCCAAAGTTTGTCTTTGAGTTTATCGATTCCCAATCCAGTAGCTGAACTAATGAAAACGTGAGGAATTCTTGGAATATTTTTCTTGAGTTCTTTTAATGTATCCTCATCAACCAAATCACATTTTGTAATAGCAAGAATTCTGTTTTTTTGAGTGAGTTCTTTGTTGTACAATTTCAACTCCTTCAACAAAATATTGTATTCTTTTTTGATGTCCTCTGAAGTTGCAGGAACCATAAAAAGCAAAGTAGCATTTCTTTCAATATGCCTTAAAAACCTTGTCCCTAAACCTTTACCTTCATGCGCACCTTCAATAATTCCTGGAATATCTGCCATTACAAAAGAACGAAAATCACGGTATTGTACAATGCCTAAATTAGGAACCAAAGTTGTGAAAGGATAAGCAGCAATTTCAGGTTTAGCAGCCGAAACAACAGATAATAAAGTTGATTTACCAGCATTTGGAAATCCAACTAAACCAACATCAGCAAGAATTTTTAGTTCTAAAATTTTCCATTCTTCTTTACCCTCTTCACCAGTTTGTGCATGACGAGGAGCTTGATTCGTAGAAGTTTTAAAATGGTGATTACCTAAACCACCTCTTCCACCTTTCAATAAAACCTCTTGTTGCCCATGTTCAGTTATTTCAAAAAGAATTTCACCAGTTTCTGCATCTTTTGCAACAGTACCTAGTGGAACATCTAAAACATCATTTTTACCGTCTTTACCATGTCGAAGTCCACTTTCGCCGCCATTACCTGGTGCTGCAATAACATGTTTTCTGTATTTAAGGTGAAGTAAAGTCCAAGTTTGACTATTACCTCTTAAAATTATACTACCACCATGACCACCATCGCCACCATCAGGTCCACCTTTTGCCGTGTGTTTATCACGGTGAAAGTGCATACAACCTGCTCCACCCTTGCCACTTCGGCAACAGATTTTCACATAATCAACAAAATTTGAATCTGCCATAAGCAGCAAAGGTAGGTAAATGCGGCTGAGCCACCAAAATAGAATTGAACTAGAGCGAATCTATTTCAGTGCAAAGCTGATTAAATATGGTTTCTATTTCACCAATACCATCAACTCCTTTGTATTTATTTTGAGCTTGATAATAATCTCTTACAGGAAAAGTTTCTGCATTGTAAACATCAATTCGTTTTTGAATAACCGCAGGATCCTGGTCATCGGCACGACCACTATCTTTGCCTCTGATTAATAATCTTCTTTTTAATTCGGCTTCTTCAACTTCAAGAGCTAACATTAAAGAAATCGATGAATCCATTGAATTTAGCAATTCATCTAAAGCAGAAGCTTGTGCTGAAGTTCTTGGAAAACCATCAAAAATAAAACCTTTTGCATCGGGATTTTTTTTCACCTCAGCCGAAAGCATATTGATTGTCACTTCATCCGGAACTAATTGTCCTTTATCCATGAAACTTTTTGCCAACAAACCCAATTCAGTTTCACCTTTAATGTTTGCTCTAAAAATATCACCTGTAGATAGGTGTACTAAAGAATAACGCTCGATTAATTTTGCAGATTGAGTTCCTTTTCCTGCTCCCGGAGGGCCAAATAATACTAAATTCAACATGGTGGTTTTATTATGATGCGAATAAAAAAGAAAGTTTTGGATAACACAAACTGATGTATATCAATTTGGCATTTTTTATACATTATTCCAGTTCGACATAAATTTCAGGCAGGTTTCTTCCATATCCATCGTAATCTAAGCCATAACCCAAAAGAAATTTATTTTCGGTTTCAAATCCAATATAATCAGCTTGAATTGGCGCTTTAAGTGCCTCAGGTTTAAACAACAAAGTACAAATTTTAATCGAAGCAGGTTCTTGTTTACTAATCTCTTTTAAGATAAATTCCATAGTAAATCCAGTATCAATAATATCTTCAATGAGTACAATATGCCTTCCTTTAATATCCTGATTTAAGCCAAATAATTGTTTTACAACACCTGTGCTGCTTGTACCTTCATAAGAACTACATTTCATAAAAGAAATTTCACAAGGTATATTCACTAATCTTAATAAATCAGAACAAAACATAAATGAACCATTTAAAATTCCGATAAAAACCGGATTTTTTCCTTCATAATCACTAGTAATTTGTGAGGCTAAGTCCTTGATTCTTGAGGAAATGGCGGCTTCAGAAATAAATGGAACAAAATATCTGTCTAAAATTTGCAGCGGCTTCATTTCTCAAAAATAGAGGAATTCAGAACAATCCTGCATATTTGTTGAGATATGAGTTCATCAAAAAACATTTTTGCAATCATCTCCTACCCTTTTTTACCAGCCACAACTGGAGGTGAAATATCAACCATGAATATTCTAAATTTCATGGGTAAAAAAAATAAACTAAGTGTTTTTACTGTTGAGCCTTATCGTGAAGTAGATTCTAAAAGTTTTGATTTTGAATTGATAATTGGAATGCCTTTTAAAGCCAGCAGGTATTTAAATTTCTTTCTTCTTTTTAAGGTTTTTAAACTGATGAAAGAAAGGAAATCTGAAATTGTTTTTTTTGATCAACCTTGGATGGCTTGGATGATTCCCTTTATTCAATTGTTTGGAAAGAAAAAAGTATTTATTAGAAGTAACAATATAGAATACCTCAGGTTTAAAAGTATGGGAAAAACTTGGTGGTCGCTGATGTACATGTATGAAAAATTTGCTTACAAAATAGCCGATTTGGTAATTTTTGTAAGTGATATTGACCAAGCAAAAGCAATCAATGAATTTGATTTAAATGAAAATAAAACCTTGTTAACGCCTTATGGAGTTCCATTTGAAAGTGAGCCAACAAAAAGAGAAAATGCAAAGGCAAGGCTTCATGAACTACATAATTTGCCAATTGAAACCCCGGTTTTCCTCTTTTTTGCTACCATGAGTTATGGCCCCAATTATGAAGCAGTTGAATTAATTGCTGGTCCTATATATGAAGAGTTAATGAAGAAGATTCCTTCATTTCATATTTTAATATGTGGCAAAAATCTTCCAAAATCAATAGAAGAGAAACTAAATCCACTTAAAGAAATTACTTATTGTGGTTTTGTTGATGATATAGAATTATACATTGATGGAGCAGATTTGATGTTAAATCCTATTATTAGTGGAGGTGGAATTAAAACAAAAGCTGTTGATACATTATCGAGAAGTCAGGCAGTAATTTCCACAAAAACAGGAGCAGAAGGAATTAATCCTAAAGTATGTGGAGATTTTCTTACGATTGTAGAGGACCACAACTGGAATAAATTTGCAGAAGAAATTGTGCATCAACTACAAAAAGGAAAAACAGGTGAAATACCTTTAAGTTTTTTTGAAACCTATAGTTGGCCAGGAATTATTGAAAACATCAACAAAAAAATAAAAGAATTAAGTTTTTGAAAGAATTTAACTTAAAAGATGAATTCTGCTTTCATCCAACAAAGGAAGATTTCTAAATTTAAGTAATATCTGGGCGACAGTAATCACATCTTTTTGGCAATAAACCTTAATTCTTTCAGCATCTTTATCTTTCCAATAAACCATCCAAACCATTGAGCCATCGATGTCATCTTTTGGGGTTGGAATTCCAAAAGCAGAAGCTAAAAGAACTAAAGAAGTAAAACTTTTATAATCTCCGAATTTCCATAATTCCATTGTATCCAATAGATTTACTTCCCAAGGTTTTTTGCCTGCAATATCTAAAATTGAAGGGATAGGTAAACCATTTAACAAACACCTTCTGGCTATAAAAGGATAATCAAATTCTTTACCATTATGGGCACATAAAGTATTACCGGGACCAGAAAAATGTTTGTTTAATAAATCACTAAAATCTTTAAGGATTTTAACTTCATCATCACCAAAAAATGATTTAACTCGAAACTCATATTCGGCTCCTTTCAGAGAAAAGTATCCAACAGAAATGCAAACTATTTTTCCAAATTCAGCATAAATTCCTGCACGCGGATATAAATCCAAATCTGTTTGTCCCTCTTCTCTTCTGAGTGTTTGAGCCTTTTTAAGCCAAAGGTCTTTCCATGTATCATTTAAATCATCAAACGAAGGAGTTTGAGGAACAGTTTCAATATCTAGAACCAAAATTTTAGTTAAGTCGAGGTTTTCTAACATAATGCAAGCAAAATAAGGTAAAAAAACATTAAGGTATTCCTTGAAAAAAAGAGGAAGATTTAAGGCAAAAAAAATGGCTGCAAGATTGAATTGCAGCCATTTTAGTTAGTTATAATTAATATTACCTAACTCCATGCATCATTTTAAGAAGCTTCCTCGATAAGAAGAATAAAATAACTGAAGCAATTCCAGCCATTACTACAAATAGCATGAAAAAGGAATATAAACTGTTAATAGTAAAACCTAAAAAGCCTTTTTCTTTTACTAAAGAATCTTTAAAAATCTTGCTTACAATTTCTGCCTTTTGTTCTTTTGATGTTACTTGTTCAAAAGAAATTAAATCAATGCTAATATATTTTGAACCTGCAATTTCTTCTGCTTTATCAAGCTTCTGACAAAGTACAATATTATTTGAAGTTTGTTGTTCTTGAACATTTTCAATTTTAAGCATAGTTTCTGGATACAAAGAACTTAATGTTCCGGCAAATTTATTTGCAGAAGCAGTAGAAAGAAACCATACACCCATTAATAATGAAGCAAACTTCACAGGAGCTAATTTATTCACCATTGACAATCCAATTGGAGATAAACATAACTCACCAAATGTATGAATTAAATAAAGACTCACAAGCCACATCATGCTCACTTTGGTTTCAGGAGCAATACCTTTAACACCGAAAGCGATAACAACATAACCCAAAGCCAATAATAATAATCCAATAGATTGTTTGTAAGGAGAAGCTGGTTCAATATTACGTTCACCTAATACAGTCCATAAAATTGAAAAAATTGGTGCAAAAATTACAATTGAAACTGCATTGATTGATTGAAAGAAACTTGCAGGAATAGAACTTATTTCTTGACCTTCCGGACTTAAATTGCTTATTAAATAAACTAAACCTAAAATACTTGAAATTAATAATAGCAAAATTAGTTCTTTAACTCCTTTTTGTTCATTCTTCAAACCTGAAAATACTTTATAAGCAAAGAATCCTAAAACAGCAATAATAGAGCCATAAATAGTCATTAAAATACCTTTAGACAAATGAAGTCCAACTTCACGATCAGTCTGTTCTTCAGCAAAAAAGGTTAATGAAGCACCAGCTTGTTCAAAAGCGGCCCAGAAGAAAATTACAAAGAATGCAACAATATAAATTACCCAAATTCTTTCGCGTTCATCTTTAGGAAGACTTTTATCAGAAATAATTAAACCCGGAGCACTAATAGATAAAGAAAAGATGAATGAACCAATTACACCTTGATTCAAATAATAAAATAAGCTAAACAGCACAACTTCAACTCCTAACCAAAAGAAAATTTGTCCCTTTGTAAAATCAGACTTGGTAGTTGCTTCAACTTCTACATTTCGAGCGCTATTAGGTTTTGCCCCTACAGGCTCACCTTCAGGAGTTACAATGTAATGATTTTTTAGCCAAGTAAATAACAAGGTACTTATTACCATTCCAATTGAGGCTGCTAGAAATCCATATTTAAAATCAGCTGGGTTACCAGTATCACCCAAGCCACCACATATTAATGGAGAAAGGAATGCTCCCAAGTTAATTCCCATGTAAAAAATTGTGAATGCTGAGTCAATTCTTTTATCACCTTTTGGATAAAGTTGGCCAACCATTGTTGAAATATTTGGTTTAAAAAAGCCATTTCCAAAAATCAACATTCCTAATCCACCCATCATCAAAGCTCTTGCTAATTCAGTTTCTGCATAAAAAGAACCACTTAAAAACATAAAAAACTGGCCTATAGCCATCATGATTCCACCGATAATGATGGACTTTCTATTTCCCCAATACCTGTCGGCCATATAACCACCTAATAATGGAGTTAAATAAACCAAGCCGGTATAGCTTCCATAAATATCAGAACCTATTGATTTGTCGAATAAAAGTGCCTTCGTTAAAAAGAGCACAAAAATTGCTCTCATACCATAATAACTGAATCGCTCAAACATTTCAGTTATAAATAATACATAGAGGCCTTTTGGATGTCCGGTTTTACTCATATAATTAGATTTTGTTTCGTTTTAGTAAAATGCAATATAAAGACCTTTGTCACATTTGCAAAATCCAATTCTTTAAAGCAGATTTGCTATATGAATATGAAAACAATAAAAATTACCTGCATGGTAATCCTAAGTAGTTTGTTATTAAGTTCTTGTGAAAAAGTTGATGAAATTTTAAAATCAGTTGGACTTAGTAATGAAGAAGTAATAACAGGCTTAAAACAAGCTTTAAACGTAGGCTCAGACACCAGTGTAACCACACTTTCTAAGGTTGATGGATATTACCAAGATTTGGCTGTAAAAATTTTATTGCCAGAAGAAGCGCAGCCTGTTTACAATACAATTAATTCTTTACCAGGTGGAAATTTGTTATTAGAAAATGCTGTTCTATCGATAAACAGAGCTGCAGAAGATGCTGCACCTCAAGCAAAAAGTATTTTCACGAATGCCATTACAGATATTACAATCGCAGATGGTTTTACCATTTTAAACGGAGGTGATACAGCTGCTACAGTTTATTTGAAAGAAAAAACCTATGATTCATTAACAATGGCTTTTGCTCCAAAAATAAATACCAGTTTAACCAAACCAGTTATAGGAAGTATTTCTGCACAATCTGCCTACAAAGATTTAATTGATGCTTATAATACTGCAAGCTTAGGAGGAATTTTATATCCAAAGATTACTACTAATTCTTTATCTGAGCATGTTACAAGAAGAGCATTAGATGGTTTGTTTTTAAAAGTTGCAAAAGAAGAAAAACTAATCAGAACCGACCCATTACATAGGGTTAGTGATATTCTGAAAAAGGTTTTTACTAAATCATAAAAAAAATAAAAAAAGCGAATCGAATGGTTCGCTTTTTTTGCGTATTAAATCAATCAAAGAAATCATAACTATCCAAAAACAATTCTAATGTTTTATTGAAATATAATATTCTCCTAGCCCATTTTTCAACATTAATCTCAAACAAATTCCATCCCAAAAAAAATGCTGCTCCGGATTCCGAAGCAGCATTTTCTATTGGATTTAATCTAAACTTAGTTCGATTTGATGAACTTGATTGTTTTCACATTCAATGAATCATCAATTCTAATCATATAAACGCCGTTAGCTAGGTTTTGAACTTCATTAAAATTGATTTCGCTCTCACCTTTTTTAACATTTACATTTTGTTTGAATAATTCAGTTCCGTTGATATCAAATACTCTGATTTCAAGTGCTGCTTTTTCATTCGATAAATAAGAAACAGTTGCTTTATCAATTACTGGATTTGGATAAAATGAAATTGTAGCCATTGACTCATCATCTTTGCTTACTGCTACTATATTGCTGTATTCAAATTCACCAGAATAATCAACTTGTTTTAATCTGTAATAGATTTTATTGTTTAAGTCAAATGCATTCAAATGAACAGAATTGTATTTGTTCAATTTGTTTGATGTACCCATTCCTTTTACAAAATCGAATTCAGTAAATTCTTTTCCATCTACAGAATACTCCAA
>JAIYDG010000304.1 GCA_027487625.1 Bacteroidota bacterium | reverse complement strand
ATCAGCTGACGTCAACTGAACGTCAACCAAATAAGACATGAATTTAGTCTTACAATCCAAAAGATTGATAGTTCTTTCGACTGGACCACGTCTAATCGGAAGTTTCAGCTTTTTGGAGAAGTCTGCATCGATACAAGTCGTGTTAGAACCTGAATCAAGCATTGCGACAGTGGAAAAACCAGGTCTGCCATTTCTTGCTCCAATTCTACAAACAACAGTTTGTAGACTGATAGCACCAACTCTCGCCAGGTGGAAAGCACCTGTGAAACAACTGCTATCTTCATTTGACCATGTCAAATGACCTTGAAACTCGTCACACCAGTCACCAATGGCAACTCCTTCAACTGGCTTGTCAGAATGAAGTAATGGGTGCTTGTAGCGTGAACAACCATCCACACCACAAATTTTACCCTTTTTGTAGTTGCACGCGTTTGAAGGGTGACCCCTTTTCAAACAGTGAAAGCACGATTGTGTGGTCTTTACGACAGCGTAACGTTGTCGTGCAGTGAGTTTCTTGAACTTTTCACAAAGAAAAAGCTCGTGAAATGTGTCCAAACAAACTGGGCACTTGGTGGGTTTGAAAGGCTTAACAAAAACCTTCTGCTCCTGAGGTCGGGAATTAGAAATGGAGTAAGTTTTGTTCTTTCGTAGATTGAATTCAAGTTGTCTACCTTTGTACTTCCCTTCCAATTTGAAGCAAACATCATCATCATCAGACCAAAGAGGTTCATCCGAATTAACATTGTCTTCCAAGTTGTCAATGACAACTTCCTCTCCGTACAAAATGACTCTTTCAGTCCTTTTGTTTTTACCCAACAAGGTTTCAGTCTTTTGAACAGTCTCAACCCGATCTTTCACCCATTCATGAAGAGTGTCCAATGTCTCTCTTCGTGATTTGTCTTTACACCAATCAGCAAATTTTTGATAAGTGAAAGCCGACATTTTCAATCGAATCGAGTGAAAAAGGTTTGAGTTCGGATTTGACAAACAGCCAAGATCGTTCTTTCGATAGTAGACTTTTTGCATCGTGAGTAATTAATAAAAATTATCAAGACTCTTTAGCGTGAAGTCTTTGAAGATTGGAGCATTCGCAAGCTTTGAGACAATGATCTCATTGCAATTGAATTCACCCCCATATCTTCCCTCCAAGATCTCAACTATGCGGTCATAGTCATCATCTTCCCATTCGCCTGTCAAGTGACAGTCGACCAAAGTTTTTGCTGGACCCTTGAGGTATCCATGGAGCCTTAACGCCAAATCAGCTGGTGGAAGATTCCTGTTTGCGTGTGCCAGATCGAACTTCTTTTTCCAGAAGTAGAACAACTCAGTATTCCCGTCAAAGAAAGGGATCTTGTGTTTGTCCAAACCTCTGGTATTAGGTTCGCTCTTGTCAGGTTTGACAGCAGAAAACAACTTCCGAAATTGGGCAGGTGTTAGCAAACTGGTGAACCCCCGAAATTGGGATTTCGCCTATGATATCTCCCCCTCTCAACTGCTCCCCTTCTAAGGTCACCTGGTCTAAATCCAGCAAATCTCTCTCCTCCCCTGCCAAGATTAAGAGAACTGTCATAGTAGTGTTGTCATCCTCAGTTTCAACTTGATCATCACCCAAAGGGTTTTTATTTTGTTCGATCCTTAACTTAGCTTGGTTCAGTTCGTCTTTCAACCTTTCCATCACCAAATTGGTGCAGTGCTCAATGAGCTCTTTCAATAAGTTGAAATGACGAGTGAAAGTTTGTTTCTGTCCCTTAGATTGCTCAAATAAACTAAGTTCTGAATTCAACTCGTAGAGATCTGAGAGAGTTTGTTTGGCACAATGTAGAAAATCTTCCATTGTGTCAATGTCAGTATCATCTTGTTTGTCTTTGATAGCAAGATCAATTTGTTGATACATTTGCCGTCGAACTTGACAACCTTGTTGATACCTAGCTTTGACTTCAGCAATCTCAATACGAGTTTTTGCCTTAGTCTTGGCTGTGACAACGTCATCAGTCAACTCTGGATCTCTGTCCGCATTCTCCAAACCCAAAGGATCTGGATAAAGATTGGCCAAAGATCTTCTCCCTCCTCTCTTAACAGCCCCTCCAGCATTGTTGACAATGTCAACATTGCCTTGTTCGTCCATAATATGGACTTTCTAGCCGCTGAAACTTAGTAAGGCTTACCAGGATTAATTAAAAATTCAAGAACATGATCTTCGATGTTAAGATTTGAGAAAGAATTGTTTGACGAATGGATCGTGGTGAGGTGAGATTAGTGGATCCCAATGTGATGCCACAAGTGTTGACGAAGTGAGGTCCTTGAGCCTCGAGCCGAAAAAACGTTTTAGACAGATCAAACATTTGTTTTAGTTCAGAGAACTGAAAAGAAACTTTTGGGATTATTTTAACTTGTTAAATTTAACCCTAAGTTTTTAAAAGTAAGTGGTAAAATTTTCAATCCAAAATTTAGTTAACTAAATGCTTAATAAGCAATTAATTTACACTTACTTCGAAGTCAATAGAACTTCTAACTTTAGAATTTTAATGCAATTAAAGTTAAAACTGCGACACAAAAAGTGTTTAAATTAAACAATCAAATATCAAACAGGCCCTTATTTAATAATTTAAAAGTTAATTTAAACAGAGGTAAAAAGTCGAGTAGTTTATTAGAAATTTACACCTCTAACAAAAAAGTTTCAAGTATTTACAGAAAATTAAAGAGTTTTCATTGTGACTAAAGTAAGTCACCTAAATTTATTTCTAAAGCCTTACAAAAGTACAAAATCAGGAAAATGTTTGATAGGATTGTCACTAAGTAAGTGAGCAATGCTTACTACAAATGATGAACAAAGTAAAAGTTTTTACCTTTTAAAACACAATAATGTTAAATTAGGTTACCTTTCTTTTGGGGGACGTGTTAAGGTCGACTTTTTTAAGGTCGACATGCGTTTTTGACGTGTGGATTTAGGTCGAAATTGAAAATTGTGTTTAAGGTCGACACGTTT
>JAIYDG010000433.1 GCA_027487625.1 Bacteroidota bacterium | reverse complement strand
AAGTGAGAGGGGTAGAGATACACGTCACGACGCCCGTCACAAACTCAGTCGTCTAGTGAGGTAGTTGCTTTGAGTTGATTTTCGCACAACCCGCTCAACTCGCATGCAAAGAACAGAGTGATTTTTTATTTTATAATGTATCTGATTCCTTGAATTAGATCATTATTTAGTGATGAAAATTTGTCACTTGTTAAATGCCAAAATGCCGAATAGTTTTAGAAACTAATGTGTATTTTCAATTTAATTTTTCTTTTTTCTTTTTTTATGTCTAATGTTTAAAATACCACTTTGGGGCCACTCAAATAATACGTTAAACATAAATTTAACCTTGTTAAATAACATTAAAACATTTCAAGTGTCCCATTTTATTATGCACTTTTATGAAATATTATGAAAAAGTATTAAATATTATGAAAAATTAAATATTATTTGATATTTTTTTGAGGACGTTTTATGCACAATTAATATAAATTTTGCGTGTAAGATTATTCGAAATTTATTGTATTTATACTTTAGCTGTCAACTTTTTACATTATTCTTAAGGGGGAGGTGTTTCGTCACGGGGTTGGGGTAGAGAGGCCGAGACTAACTTTTTGAGAGTGACTGAGTTGGGGAGACAAAAGATGAAATAAAGCTGATTTAAGAAATATGATATAGGATTTTGCTGGATTGAATCTAAAAAAGTTATTGAGCATTAAAATTTACTGCGAAAATACAAAGTCAACAAGCTGGTATTGTCAGTTGATGAAATTATCTTTTTTCACTCTAAAACTGGTAAAACTATTAAATTTATAAATATAGCACTTGTCTTCTACAAATATAAATGATAACTAATCAATTCAGTTAATCTTTATCCTTTAAATCTTTTAAGAGACTAATGTGTATTTTCAATTTAATGAG
Organism: Bacteroidota bacterium; assembly: GCA_027487625.1. Taxonomy (GTDB): domain Bacteria; phylum Bacteroidota; class Bacteroidia; order UKL13-3; family UKL13-3; genus CAISCU01. The sequence goes on along the minus strand of JAIYDG010000433.1, from coordinate 9,902 downwards.
GCAGTAATAACAAGTTTTAGTTCTTCCCTTTTTACGTCTAAAGTTTGAAATACAACTTTGGGGCCACTCAAATAATACGCGAAACATAACTTTAACCTTGTTAAATAACATAAAAACATTTCAAGTGTCGCATTTTATTATGCTATATTATAAAACATTATTAAGTATTATGAAAAATTATTAGATAGTATGAAAAATTATACAATATTCTTTTAATAACGCTTATTCACAATTATTATAAATTTTGCGTGTGAAGTTATTTAAAAGTGATGGTATTTATATCTCAATCTTTTCAAAGTCTTATTGTGATGATGTTTCAGTCAGGTGTTTGCGGGGTAGCTCAAGCTTGATGCAATTCTGATTGGTCTTTGTTGCCGAGAATGAGATGCCTCCATGGTTTTCCCTCTTTTTCCCTTCTTTCTATGGTCTTCAAAGCCTTTTCCATGTTCTCATTTTCTTTCTTTGTTTTTTCGATGATCCGTTTCAACTCAACCAGCTTTGCCTGTTCCACCGATTTGATCTCCCTCAGAATTCTTACTTTCTCTTCACCTCTTTTGCCTTGAATTAGAACGTTGAGGAACTTGAGGTCCCTTTCGAGCTTTGTAATTTTTTGATTGTGATTGTTTTTTTTAGGCGCCATTTTGATTTTTAATGTTTTTTTCAAAAAAACGAAAATTGTTGTTCAACACTGGCAGCTGAATTTTATTTGAGGAAAGCTAAAGCCAGTGAGTCAGTTTTTGCAAGAAAGGAGTGTTTCATTCTCTTGGTACAAAAAATAAGGAAGAAAAGGAATCACAAGCATTATAAAATACAAAATCACCCGGTTCTCTGCAAGCAAGTTAAACGGGCTGTGCAAAAGAGCGGTGCGTGTACGAAATATCTAACTTTTAAAATTAAATAAATTAATTTTCAAAAAAGGTTTTGCCGTTTATGACAATTACAATAAGACAATTATGAGAATATTTTAATTAAAGGATAAGGTATTGTTTTTTTGGCAGGGGGGAGGGGGCCAAAAACCGCACGTAATTTTAGATCTTTGTCAGTTAGAAATAGTGTTGGGAAAATGTATCGTCAAAGGAGTGTTTCATTCTTTTGATACAAAAACTATAAAAAGGAATCAGACGTAGTACAAAATAAAAATCAGGCGTTTTTTTTCATTCAAAAGAGCGAGTTTTCTAATTAGCCTTGAGAACGGCTATTGAACTTTGAGTGGGTTGTGCAAAAAGTCGGTGCGTGTACGAAATATCTAACTTTTAAAATTAAAGAAATTAATTTCAAAAAACGTTTATGACAATTACAAGAAGACGATTGTGAGAATATTACAATTAAATATTAAAGTATAGTTTTTTTGTTAATTCGAAATAGTGTTGGGAAAGGAGTTGTTATAAAACGAGTTTTTCATTCGTTTGGTACAAAAGTAGCGATAAAACTTTGTTGTAAGGGAAGCGCAACTGTTGAGCTTTGGAAAAGTAAGGGTTATAAAATGAACGAGATTGTAGAAACATGCACAAGGGTAGCTGCAAAATTTTTAGTTTACATGTTACATAACGTATTTCACTCTTTTTATCAAAAACTCGTTTCAGATACGTTTGGGCGTTTTGCTTAATAAGACATATTTGTTCAAATTTGCCAAGCAGTGGCTGCGAACAAAGAATCAAAGCATTTACTGTTTTGAAGTTATAAAATTATTTCGGTAAAAAGTTTTTACAAAATATTGCAATGGAAAGATTACAAGCTGAAATTCAATTGCTGGATCGCGAGGAGAAAGTGTTGCAAATGGAGTTGATGGACGTCCTTACGGATGTAACGACACCCGATAACTCCGATGTTGAGGGAGAGGACATCGAAGAACCAGAAATGCCTGATGTAAGGAGGGCACTCTTGGAAGTCGGTGCATTCCCAACCAGATGGACTGCCTATTCAGAACTCTATCAGAACGCTGAATATTGCATGAAGGCTCAAAAAAAGGTGAGGAAGTTGAAGAAAATGATCAAAAAATGCACTCTCAATGAAGTCATGATGAATCTTCAATATATTACTGCTCTTCAAAATGTGGAAAGAAATTACCCAGACGACGGAGGACGTGCTGGCCTCAACTCACTTGTCGCCTGTGATCACGTGCTGAACCCAGAAGTCTAACTCTCCCCTTTAGTTTGACATTTTGCAGTCTTAAATAATGTCTTTTGCATAATTGGTCAATAAAATAACAAAATGAAAGTAAAATTTTGTTGGATTATTTGTTGTGACAAAATTTTTAGTCTAAAAAAAGAAAAATAGAGTCCAGAAAGCAGACAATTGCAGATTATCAATAAATCACCTCTGTTCAATTTCTATAAGTTTTTTGCAAATTTTAAGGTGCGCGGGTCGTGGGTTTAAATCCAGTCTATAAATTTATCGCACGATTCTTTTCTATAAAAATTATTTTTAGCGGTTTAACTTTTTTAAAAGAATTTGATTTTTTAATCTATTACTTTAGTACTTTTTAATTAATTTTTAATTTTTTACTTCTAAAGTAGGAAATGTTCTTATAATTTATAGTTTGATGAAAAAACTTTAATTTTAATTTTAGATTTATAAGCTATAACAATTGAACATAACACTTTGTTATAAATTTATTTTAAAATTCATTTTTATCAGTACTTTTCCATAAAAATTTATTTTAAAAGATAACGTTTAATTTTAATTTTAGATTAACAATTAAACATTACACTTTGTTTATGACCTCAATAAGAATTTTGATATTTCGAAATATACATTGGTTGAAATCGTCCTGAGTCCATTGGCGTAAGGTTGGATGTTGAGCAAACGCTTCATTGTATTGTCTGAGAAGTGTTTGTATTCTAACTCTTTTTAAATATAAATTTAGGTGATAATAAAACCATGTGTTGTTTTCAACCTGCGAGCGGATTAAAAAATCCACTCTTTGCTTGAATTGAATCAGAGTGATGACAAGTTTTCAATCACTTCGTTCACTAAAAAAGATTATTACATTATTCATAACTGTTTCAAAATACTAAGGATTCGGACAATACCTTAATTAACAACTCACAACAAAATTTTCAATTCTTCTTTACTTTAATGTATCAAATGTAATTCATAGTTGCTGACTTGCTATCATTCATTCCAGTCAGCCAACATTAAATTAAATATTAAACTAAAGTTTAAACTACTTAATAATTGAAAGGATAATTAGTCAAATAGTAATGTCAATTTAATGATTCCAAATACGGCCTCTGATTTGAATCTTGCTCTATAAAAATTTAAGCAAAATTTAATTTTAAATTTTTGACGGAATTGAAAGATTGATTTGTTATTTCAAACTTGTATATAATCAATGATAAATTTAAAAACAAAACTATTTTTACAAAATAAGAACTTGTTGTTTTGAAAGTTGAATTTTAAAAAATGTGGGTCAACATATAAATTAAAAAAGTAAAAGTAAATTGCAGTTATGATTACCTTGAGTAGATATTTTTATTTGTTCAAAGATTTTTTGATGAAATTACCTTATCTTGTTTTGTAATTGTGCTACTAGAGAAATGCGTTGTCATTCAGTCGGTTGTGTACATTTATTACATTAGAAGTTTTTCTGCAGTACCTTAAATCAAGTGCGCAAAAATCAATTTTCAACGCGGGCCCAAAAATTAGTGACATAACCGTGTCTAAAACTCATATTTTTTCTAAAACTTAAAGTTTCAATTTATTGTGGTTTTCTTAAAGATGATCCTTTATGATTGCCATTTTAATTACAATTTTAATTACATTTTGACATTACTATTTGACTAATTATTCTTTTAAATATAATGTTGCTTTACTCTAAATTGAAGCATAACTTATTTGGAGAATTTTTATTTTATTCTAAATGCTTTACTGCTTAATTTGTGTAAATCAGGAAAATTAATGTGTTAAAACAAAATGATTATATTTTAAATTAATTAAATGGTTCTCTTTAGATAATAAATTTATTGACGAAAAGTCCAGTCTTAAGTTTATTTAATGTAAGAGAAAATAAAAATATTTTATTTATTTTTGCAATGTTTCAAAATATCACATGATTTAAAAATAATTTGCATAAAGTTAAATTGTGAAACCTTCTTTGAAATTGAAGCAAATCAAGAAAGGGGAAATAAATAATTAATTATTTATTTAAATAAAAGAATACACATTTTGAAATTAAATTTATTTTACTAAAACAGACTACATTTTCATAATATAATTTCAGATTTTGCACATAACAACATTAAATCCAGACTTTATTGAAGCAAAAGTGAGTAGTCTACAAAGTCTGTCCTGCTCAACTTGAAACTGTCTTAGGTTTTCTTCAGTTTTAGGTTTGCTATCAAGAAAAATGTGCAGCTCACTAATTGTATTATTAATATCACTTATAATTTCGTCAGTCAACTTGTTTTTCGGCAAAACTCTCAACTGCCATTGATTTTGACTTGCTTCGAGATGAAATCGTCCTACAATCCACTGTTCTTCAATTGATGCCATTTTTGACCTTCTTCTACCACTTCAAATTCAAGAATGACTTCTTCCAGTTCCAATTTTGTGCAAAATTTTAAAACCTTTCTCGACATTAAAATTTTAATGTTTTGGTTTAAAACAAACTCAATGACTATGTTGAGTGTAGACGTCATTTATTTAATTGTTTCATTTTCCCTAATTATAGAGAATAAAAAATTTTTAAATGTCAGAACTAGGTTTAATAAAACGTGTTTATAAAAGTTTACAAAAAAATTTATTTAAACAAAGAATTGAAATGATTTTTTTTCAAACTGGAAAGTTGGAAGTGCTATAGCAAATGCAAAATTTGTACAAATGCTTTTGCTAAAATTATTGGACACAATTATACCATAAGTAACAGTACCTCTTAACATTTCCATGATTGATTTTTTTTCTATCAGATACCTAAATCGTACTGGTCAAAAACGTTGCAAAAATTCTAGAAAGATAAATAAACCCGTTTTGGCGCTCGGACGTTGTAAAAGAGAATGCAAAAAGTGCCAATTTAAAGTTGACAACATTGTAAAACTTTTGATGGCACAACATAAAATTTAAGAGCGCGTAAAAATACATTCATTAAATGGGGTTCGTTAAAGTAATTTTTTCAGCTTTACCCAAAATTACCGGAAGAGTGATTAAAAGTTATTGAAAATTACTAAATATGATTATTAATTTGTAAACAATAATATAGGCTGCAACTATCAAAGTATCAAGACATTTGGAGCAAATGGATCAATTGGAACAATTAGATTTTCACATGTTTTAAATTAATTTCATTCGAACATATTCAATCGCTGACCTTACAAAAAGAGTGTGCGCTATTTGTAGATTTTGAATTGTCAGACGGTTCACAAATTTTGTCTTGAACACACACAACATTATGGCAAACTACAGCGACAGCAGCGACTCGGAATCTCAGCGTCTCGAAGTAAGTTAACATTATATTATTGTGTTTTATTTTTAAAATTAAAAATAAGTTCTATTACCTATATTCCAAAAAATATTTTAATGTCTACTCTTACTTCTTAGATTGATGAAACTTGCAAGAGAGACGATTTTCAAAAAATTTTGAAGCGAAAGACACCTTTGGAAATGTCGTTTCCGGACGGAAATCTTAGATCGGATGGAAGCTTTCACCTCAAGCGGAATATCACGTACACGCTGAAATTTTCCGAACCCCTCTTTGGACAATATGAGCTTATCGTCATCCGAAAAAACTACCCGTACGTTCCGATGACCGTCTGTCCTTTTTACCTGCCTACCATGAGACACACAGTCTTCGAGGAAATTGTTTTGACGCACGACAACGTCAAGCATTTTGGGATCTCGTTTACGGTTGAAGACTGCAATTCGCTAAACATTGTTTTTCAAGAATCAAGTGCCGTCTTGTCCCAAACTGACCGCGATCTGAAATTGCTCTTTGGAAAGGCCAAGTACATACAGCTGTTGCTGTTTTCCCACACCCCAACAAACTTGTTGGCCAAGGTCGACCTTCAGGTAATGGCGGCAGTAAGGGCAGAAGACCATTACGAAAGACAGAAACGAAAGTACGCCACGAGTACATCTGTTCTACAACCACAAGAAGAAATTGAAAGAAAAAAAAGGTTTCTACTTAATGATATTTATTCCCTGTATAAGATGCAAGGAAAAAATATGGATGTGAATGACTTGATTTCCATGCTGGATATTTCAAAGAGTATGATTGAGAAGTCAAGGAAGAAATAAAGAATTTCCCTAAAATCAAAAATGCGAATTTTATTAAGTATTACTTTTTTAAAAACAAATTCAAATATAAATGTTGTATTTATATTTAAAACTTTATATTTGTCTTTTTGTAAATTTGTTTGCTAATAAATCCTTTTTTATTAAACCAAGTTATAAAGTGTGACTTGAGGCAAAAAACCTAATATTACTTTTAATGTTTTTGTTTTATTTCACAAACTTTTTAAAATTTAAAAAACATCATTTATGAAGGAAAAATTTTACGTTGTATTTGTATATTTTGTTGTTTTGCGAACATTAAATTAGTAATGGTGAACCCCTGGTTTATGGGGCCTCATTTTTTAGTATTAACATTTTTACTTTTTCATAAAGCAAGATTTATTTAATAACTTTAATCTCACTACCATTATTTCTAAAATAATAATAATACCTCATTAAAAGATACTTAGATTTATTTATAAATAATTTAAATATTTAATGTTATTTTGAGATTACAAGCTATCTAAAACTTTAAAAACTTGGCAAAAATTTAACGTTTTTTGTCTCAATATGCTTCAAAATAATTTAGAATTTTAAGCCCCAAGTTTACCTATTGTAAAGCGAGTGTTCTTTACAAACTGGTTTAAGATATTTTTCTTTACTTTCAGTTCTTTGAAGCTTAAAAAGATAAACTTATGTCTTAAACTATTTAAATTTAAAAAACTTAAGAATATTTTTAATCAAATAAAACAGCGAAAATATAAATAAAAGATAAATTTATAGACTTTTGTTGATAATTCATTTGTTAGATTTGTTAGATATCTTAAACAAAATAATTTTAATAATTTTAATATTCCTCTTGTTTTCATTCATTTAAGGAAATGTTTGCAATTTAATGAAAAAATATGTCAAAAATTCTTAAGCATATTAACAATTGTTATTTTAAAACACTTAATCATTTTTTTATTGTATTGAGTAAAAAAATTACTACTTTTTAATTTTAAATTTTACAAGAAGATTGTTGTAAATCATATGAATTAATAAACCAATTCTCAAAATCTTAATTAAAGTTATTGTTATAAAACAAAAAAATAGCTTATATTAATTTAAATTAAAAAAGTAAACATTGTTGTATGATTTAATGTATTACAAACTCAATATAATTTATTAAAAAATTAAATAATGATAACAAATTGTAATTTTTAATTTTGTCTCATAATTTTTACCCAATGGCCTCCAATGATATATTTAATAAAATTACAACAATTAATTTTAAAATATACATTTTTATGACATTTAAAAAGAAAATGAGTCAAAGAAACGTTTAATAAAATAACATTGATAAATAATTGCATTCAAAAATGAAAATAGGATAAAAACGAAAGTTGTGGTAAATTATTGTTTAAAAAATTATTTCAATTTAAATCTTTAATTTGTATATATTAAATTAATCAATTTTATGTAATTTCATTTTCGTCTAATTATTAGTTAGCTGCATAATTTATCTTTCTGTACAAAATATTTGTATGTTTTCTTCTTTGATCAAGTTTCTACAATCTTTCCTCCTCAAAGTTTTCGTTTTCGATTCTGAAATTTTAAGTTAAAACTTCACGTAAATAAATAATGGACAAACGTTTCTACTTAGTTTCTCTCCTTCAACATTACTTACATGTGAGAAAAAATAAAATTTGAAAAAATATGCACTTTTAGAATTTAATATTCTTCGCCAATAAATTTACTTTACTTTTACATTTTCCAAAATAATTTACCCCACAAGCTCCATCCTTTCGGCCTCAATCGCTTCCTCGATGCCTTCCTCAATATCGTCACTATTAATTAAAATTAACGTATTTTAATTATTTATTATTTTCTACAACTGTCTTACAGCAGATAATGAACGTATGAAAACGTACGAATAATGAAGTATAAAGTAATCTGTAATCAATGTTAGAATGTTTTGAGAGACATGCGGATAATAATTATTTAACAAGGTGTTTGCAAGTGAATATTTTAAAGAATATCTTTGTTGAGTCAACTGAACAGAAAATAGCTAATATTCGAAGCAAAAGAACAATCCTTTTTTGAGTGTGTACATGTATAACTTCTATAAATACTTCCAAAAGTACTTCCTTGCCAACTTTAAATCTAGCCCGCCTTTCCGAAAAGCTGATAGGACCTCATCCTAGCCTTGTTTTTAGAGTTGTGTGCCTATCTTTGGGGGGAGGGCTGGGTTGGGGTAAAAGTTTGTAACGACAGAAACTGAATAAAGAGAAACAGTTGTTTCACAGATATCTATACTGTATATTAATTAAATTAAAATTAAAATTAACGTATTTTAATTATTTATTATTTTCTACAACTTTAATTTCTTTCTATTACTACAACTTTAATTACTTTCTATTAATACAACTTTGAAAATTACATTAAATTTAAAAGACTATACTTTATACTTGTTTCAAAAAATTGCGTACTTCAGAGTGTCGTATATGAATCTTTTTCTTCGAATAATTGGAGTCTCATCTTCGGTCCTTTTTCTTGAAAGGCAGAAGAAGACAAACAAACAGGAAACGATGAGTAGGGCATTGAGGTAAAGCAATGGTTCACCTACTTGAACCAACAAGTGCGAGCAACTGAACTCGTACTCTTGGTTTTCTGGCCATGCTGGAAGATGTAGGGCAACGTATTTATATCCTTTGCAAATGCCTCTTAGATCCTCGCATCTTTGTTCAATGGATTTGCCGGTTACACAAAGTTGCAAAGTTTCCTAAATATAAATAACTCACTTAAAACGTATTTTAAAAACTACAATTTAAACGAAATTAAAATTTGTTATTTGAACCCGGAATAATGAAATGTTTCGTAATAAAAACTAACTTAAATAGCTTTCAAAAGTTGTAAATTAAAAATTACTTAATTTGTTTCACGATAAAAAAATAAAACTAAGTATACGAATTAAAATTAAAAGACATTACAACTTATAAACAATAAAATAAAAACAAAGACGATAATCTACAAATTTTTAAAGTGTTTTCAAATATTAAATAATAAAATGAAATACCCATTTGTAGACTGGTTCTATGTTTTCCACACACTTTTTCCTCTCGTGAAGGTCAAAAAAATGAATGCACAAAACACTCTTTGCTAATTCTAAACATTCCGGAATCAGTTCAAGTGCGGTTGCAATTGTCAAGATGAGAAAAAAAATTAACAGCCATTTGTACATGATTTAAATTAAGTTCTGAAAAAATGAAAGAACAAACTGATTCACAAAAATGCAAAGTCTAAATGAGCTATATATGTTTCAATGTTAGACTCTTTAAAAAATGCAACGAATGCAACTTTCAATATTTGATATTTAATATGATGATATTCAATTTCATTAGAATCATCATTTTATAACACATTTTTTTCCAAAATTATGCAATGTTAAATTAATGAAATTTGTTAATATTTTACTTACATAATTAATTTCTTATTCATTGTATATTTTTAATTCGATTTTCTTTGTACTTTATTTCAACATTTTGAACTACCATCGTAGCTCATCGTAAATGTTCGTCTTATTGTCACTGAAATAATTAATAAAACATAAAACTAAGTTTGATCTCATGTAAAATTAAAGTTCAATTAATTATTAATATATTTAAAAATATTTACAGTTACCTAATTTCCGTAAAGTCAATTATATGATGCTT
>JAIYDG010000690.1 GCA_027487625.1 Bacteroidota bacterium | reverse complement strand
GGGCTTTCATTGGATTCTCCTCTTTCTGTTTTTTCATGATGTAATGGTTTTATAAAGTTAATTCTTTTACCTATTACATCTACCTTTTAGTAACTTACACAAAAATATTTACTCCCTCTTAGTCTCTTTTAATTCGAGCAATATTCATTAATTAAGTTTTTTGTTAAATTAATGGCACCGAGGTTTTTAGATTTTTCTAAATCATCACAAACAGTTGCCATTCGCTTTAAGCCAATGTTCGCCAATGCTCTGTAAAAATAGGAGTATGAATTGTTTGGATTAACAGCAATTGATTGATTGATATCTTGTAGTCCAATTGTAAATTTACCTAAGTTTATATATGCATACCCACGGTTATTGAGCAAAAAACTTTGCAGGTCGTTTGGAACATTATTTAGTTCGAGTCCTTTGGATGCATATTTTATACTTTCTTCATAACGTCCTACTTCTCCTAAATAGTAAGACATATTGTTTAAGATTAATAAATCATTTGGATTAATCGCATATCCCTTTTCAAGAAATGTATAACCAATTGAGTCTTGTCTAATTTCACTATAGGCATAATAACTGTTGCTATAATAATCGCTTTTTCGCGGATTAAGTTTAATTAGTTTTTGATAATCATTAATTGCGGATTCAAAATTCGATATGTCCATAAAACTATTGGCACGTAATTCCAGTAATTTGGTAAAGGTGGTATCAGATGATGAAAGTTTTGAAAGTACTATTGTTATTTTATCTATTGTTTCAAGAAATTTCCCTTCTTTATAAAGAGAATTAATTTTTTGGTAATCGTCAACTTGTCCAAATGAGAGTAATGCTATGAACATGAATGTTAGTGTAAATTGTATTTTCATATTTTGATTATATAAATGTAAACCTTATAAACATTATGCTTGGCATACATCATAAGTCGAATATAATTTAGGTATTTGAATTAATCAACTACAAAAATCCTTTCATATTTTGGAGATTGCCATGTTCATATCAAAATTCAAAGAAGTGTCTGGTATTCTTTCTACCTCTACCAAAATTTCCATTTATTCTTCTTTTTGGTAAGCTCCTTAATTGTAATTATTTCTTTGGGTTTAGGATTACTTTCTTCCGATTTAAATTGTTTGTTTGCAACTTGAATAACCCATTCATCAAAGTCAGCCACCATTCCATTATATCTATTGTCGGTCATTGAATATTGTAATTCAACTTCTATTGTTGTTACTTTTTCAAGTAAATGTTTAATTTGCTTATATCGAATTGGCAAATACCATTTGATATTAAATTTGTCATCCCAATTTTTATTATTGGCAATTAATACTTCTGCTTTTTCAAAGTCTTTTTTTACAGGTTTTGACAATTGATTTATTCTTGTTGTAACAATAAGACTATAGCCATATTCTGTATCTCTAAAGGCTTCCAAAACTACAACACCACCAAAATTTCCGTTTGAAAGTTTAAATGTTAAACAATCTCCTTTGTCAAATGGCGGCTGTACTATTATTTTTCCCTTTCTAAGTTTTGCTTTGGGTCTTTCAGTTAAGAGTGATTCCAAAAATTTGTTTAGTGCAACATTCCTTTTCTTTAAATCCTTTTCTTGAGCATCAAGACTTCTCCCAACTTCAATATCTGAGCCACTTTCAATTATCATTCTAACCCTCTCCAAAATTGTAGGTTCGAGTTCTTTACATTCCCATTGAGCTTTGGCTAATGCAAACCAAAAATTATTACAATCGTGTGGATCATTAATTGTTTCTTGGTTGTTAGCGATAAGTTTAACTGTAACTTCTTTAACATCTAATCCCTTGTTAAACAAATTAAAAAACTCATCATAAATATCGGCATAAGTGTCGTTTGATGATATTCCTGTTCCCCAAGCTCCCATGCGTTTGTTCTTAGTATTTAGTTTGTCTTTAAGCTTTTGCACCTTTACAATTGCCGTGCATACTAAAACAAATGTAACTTGAGGAAAGGAATTATTCAACCAATTAAATCCTTTCAAACATAGAAGAATTGTGCGTATATTTTTGATATACTCTTAATAGTTGGGCTTTCTTGATTTATACAAATACCAAGAGTCTCCATGTGTTCCAATATTTTGAGTAATGATAAAAAAAGTCATTGAATTTGTCTGCGGTCGGCAGCTTATTTTCTATTGCATACTTGTCAAATTTTATTCTGTCTTTAAAGAAACCAACATCGTTTGTTTTAATATCAAAAACAAAATATTTGCCCTTGTAATCAATTGTGTCTCCTATCACTTCGCCACAAACAACATCCTCAGTAATAACAAATTTTTCAATATTAATGTCACTTCTTCTATTATTTGTATTGGGGATGAATGTATTTGTTCCATCTATATTGCCAATTTCTCGTCCATAACTTAAAGGTATTCTTGAAATGTCTCCAAGTCCGCGGTCGCCCCAATGTGTAAACATAAAAATGAAAAGTCCTACCGAGTAAATGAATCTGCAAATAATTTTAAACTTAGGAAAGTCTTTTAGAACTTTTGAAAACCAATTGTTTGAATTTTTTCTTGACAGATATTCAAAGAGCAATATTGTAATAAAAGAATAAATGTAAGCATGCACAATTATTTTGAATAAAGAAAAAACAAAGTGAAATAATACTCCCATTTTTTTCAATAGTTTTTATTGTAGTCGTCGTCTTAAGCTAATGCATTTCGCGCATACAAAGACAAATGTAACTTGAGGAAAGGAATTATTCAATAACTTAAATCCTATAAAACCTTTGCGAATTATAAGTCAGATATAATTTTGCTATTGTTGGGAGTCTTTTTCTTGATAATAATGACTTGGTGGTTTTATATGCTTACTTAAGTTTACTAAAGTAACCCCAATGAAGATAGGCAAAACTAGTCCCAGCAAGAAAAAAAATATTATTGAGTAAAGCCTGTTTTTCGACCTTAAAATAATTAGAATATTCAGCGAAAGTAAAAGCACTAAAACAAATAGGAAAAGTATCATTAAACTAGGGTTCATCCCGGAAATGAAATTTTGAAATCCATAATGAATGACAAATCCAAAAATTAAACTTGAAGATATTTGTATCAAATGTGCCTTCATAATGAGTCCTATAAGCGATATTATTCCTTTAATTTATCACAATTTTTTTAGCACAAAATAAGTTAATCAAAGTATTAATACAAATAAAGCCCACCCTTGCGGGCAGGCTTTAATACACTTTAACAAAACAGGGGTTTTAAGCAGG
>JAIYDG010000091.1 GCA_027487625.1 Bacteroidota bacterium | reverse complement strand
GGCCCTAATATTAACTTTGGTTTAGTAGGAAAATCATATTTAGAATGGATTTTCATACTTAACTTTGATGAATTGGAAAACCTCAAATTTAAATATCGTTTCATATTTATACTATTGTTAATTTTAATACCAGTTACAATTGGTGTTATTGGATACATGCTTATTGAAAATGCAAGTTTTCTAGATGCATTATTCATGACAATAACAACTATTTCAACGGTTGGTTATGGTGAAATTTTTCCATTATCTAGTATTGGTAGAATTTTTACTATTTTTCTAATTATCACCAATTTAGGCGTCTTTGCTTATGCTATTACTTTAATAAGTCGATATTTATTTGAAGGACAATTTTTTGAAAATCTAAAATTACGCAGAATGAAAAGAAAAATTACCACATTATCTAACCATGTAATTGTTTGTGGATTTGGCAGAAACGGTCAAGCAGCCTGCGAAACATTGAAAAAGAATAATATTCCTTACGTAGTGGTTGAAAGTAAAAAGGAATTAATAGATCATTATTTAGACGAAACAGAAAATCCCTATTATTTGGTTGATGACGCTACTCACGACCAAACACTTATAGATGCTGGAATTGAAAATGCGCGTGGATTAATTACAACTTTACCAGCAGATGCCGATAATGTTTATGTAGTTTTAACTGCCAGAGAATTGAATGCCAACCTAACAATAATTAGCAGAGCAACTTCAAATTCATCATGTAATAAATTAAAAAGGGCAGGAGCAAATAATGTAATTATGCCAGACAGAATTGGTGGTGCGCATATGGCATCATTAATTGTACTGCCTGATGTAAAAGAATTTATTGATATTATTTCAGGGCAAGTTGGTGCAGATGTTTTACTGGAAGAATTTTCAGTAATGAAACTAAAATCTGTTTTAAAAGGAAATACAATTAAAGAATTAGGTATTCGTCAACTAACAAACGCCAATGTTATTGGATTAAAAAAGTCGGATGGCAACTATGAAGTAAATCCAGATATGAACAAAAATCTGCTCAATTCCGACAAATTGATTGTATTAGGTACCAACGAACAAATGGCCAAATTACATGGTTTGTTCACATAACACCGCGATAAATCGCGGTGCTACAATTGCGTTGTTACAATCGCGATGATACAAAAACGGTGATACGATTAAAACGGATAATACCCTGAAATCGGAACCCTTCGGCCAGGGCCAAATGATTTCTGCGAAATCCTGAGAACAGGTGGCGCTTGCCATCTTTTCCATTCATTCATATTTACCATTCTTAAAATTCTTTTTACCAATTCAGGTTCAAATCCGGCTGCAATTATTTCTTCTTTACCTTTTGTTTCTTCTATAAATGAAAATAAAATTTCGTCCAGAATTTTATAATCGGGCAAACTATCACTGTCTTTTTGATCAGGTCTTAATTCAGCTGATGGTGGTTTAGTTAAGATGTTATTAGGAATTATTTCTTCATTTCTATTAATGAAATCACATAATTCAAAAACCTCAGTTTTATATAAATCTCCAATTACAGATAATCCACCACACATATCGCCATATAAGGTTCCATAACCTACAGCAAGTTCACTTTTGTTTGAAGTATTTAATAAAATATATCCAAATTTATTACTCAATGCCATCAATAAAATGGCTCTTGATCTAGATTGAATATTTTCTTCGGCGATACCAATTTTTGTTCCTGAGAAATATGGTTCTAGTGTGTTTTCAATTGAATTAAAAGTTTCTTCAATAGAAATGATATGGTGTTTGATTCCAAGATTTTTAACCAAATCCAAAGAGTCGTTTATGGAGTGTTCGCTGCTATAACGAGAAGGTAATAAAACAGCTAAAACATTTTCTTTTCCTAATGCCTGACTTGCCAAATATGTTACTAAAGCAGAATCAATTCCACCTGATAAACCAAGAATTGCCTTAGTAAATCCTAGTTTATTGAAATATTGTTTGATTCCTAAAACCAATGCTTTTTCAATAAAATCGTATTTTTCTTTTTTAGGGTGATTTTTGATTACGGTTTCAGAGCTTAATTTACCATCAATTAATTCGAAATTTCTTTGATCTTCTTCAAAATAATTTAGTTCTTCAAAAATATTTCCATCACTATTAAATACGCATGATCCACCATCAAAAATTAAATGAGTTTGGGCTCCAACATGGTTTACATAAAATAGTGGTAATTGGTATTTAAAAGCATTTGCTTTTAAAATCTGATGGCGTTTTTCGATTTGTGTTTGAGAAAAAGGTGAAGCTGCAATATTGATTATAAAATCAGGATTGTACTGAATTAAATCTTCCATTGGAGCCTTTTGGTACATAGGGTTTTCATCTATATTCCAAAGATCTTCACATACAGTTAAAGCGATTTTTTGATTTTTAAATTCTATGATTTTAAAATCTTTGTTAGGCTCAAAATGACGATATTCATCAAAAATATCATAAGTAGGTAATAAACTTTTATGAACTACTTGTTGAATTTTTCCATCAGATAAAAAGAAAGCAGAATTAAACAAATCTTTTCCTTCTTTATTGGGATTAAATGAAGGTCCACCAACTATAGCAGCAATAGTTTTACAATGACCTGCAATTGATTCAACGCATGAAAGAGATTCTTTGATAAAATCATTAAATTCAAGTAAATCTCTTGGCGGATAACCACAAATTGAAAGTTCAGCAAAAACAACCAAATCACATTTTTCTGATTCAGCTTTTTTTATTGCTTCGATAATTTTTTGAGTATTACTATTAAAATTACCAGTATGGTAGTTGATTTGAGCTAAAGAAATCTTCACAAATTAAAAAATGAAGGCTAAGTTAATAGAAATATTATTGTTATTGATTTTCCATTTGTCTTCAGAAGGAAATGATCTGATTGCGAAATTATATCGAAGGCTGGCTTGAACTTCTGATTCATCCATCACTTCTTTTTTTATACCTAAACCCAGAATGCCATTGAATCTAAGTTTGTTAATACCAATTTCAAAATTGTTTGAAGTACCAATTTCACTTAAAGTAATTTTATCTTGTTCTTCAGGACTATCAACATCAACATTTACCAAGTCGAGTTTATCAGAAGTAAAATCAAACTTTGAACGAATTAAATATCCAGCCATCAAACCAAATTCACCCATATAAGCTAATCCGTTATTAGGTTTGGTTGATGTTTGTAAGATTAAAGGCAAATCAACATACCTTAAATGATAATCCAAAACCGCATTTTCAACCAAAGTAGTTGTGATGGTTTTATGAGTTAAATTAGCTTGTTTCAAAGTGAAGCTTGGTTTTATATAACTCATGTTTAAACCAGAGCTAAGACTAACTCTAGCGCCAATATTTTTGTTAACAATCACCCCAAAACTAAAGTCGAAATTTCCTCCTTTACCAGAAATATTTTTGCTATCAGATTTCGACCAATTAATTAGTGGTTCAATTTTGAAACCTGCGCTTAATTCCTTTTCTTGAGCAAAGGAACTCAAATAGCTACTAAATGTAGTCAAAAGTAGGAGCGTCTTTATACAATTCAATTTCATAAATTTGTAAGATGGATTTATTCAAAGGTAAAAATAAACAGCTATCTCTTTTCTCTTTTTTTATAATGGGAATGTTTGTAGTGATAAGTTCTTGTAACTTATTTCCCAAAAAGGAGGCAAATCGTGTTCAAATACAAAGGTTTGAACAGGAATTATTTGATTCAACAAATGGATTAAACAAAGAGCATTTTAACAAGTTAGCATTAAAGTATGGATTGTTTTATAGAAGCTTTTGTACTGATTTAATAAATATTCCACATGATGAAATTTCGGATAATTTTCAAAGAGGTTTAACTGCATTTGTAACTTATCCAACAATAAGTCAATTAAAGCACGAAGTAGATAGTGTTTTCCCTGATTTAAGTAATGAAGAAGAGGAATTGACAAAGGCCATGGAAATATATTATGATGAATTTCCAAAGGCTAATAAAGTAAAATTCGTAAGCTTTTTAACTGAGTTTGGTTATGCTCATGTAACTTATGATACCATTATTGGTATAGGTTTAGATATGTATTTGGGCGATAAATATGCACTTTATCCAGCCTTGGAATTTCCTGAATTTATGTACATGAAATTGAGAAGAGAATACATGTTAGCTAATACCATTAAAGCTTTAGCAATTGGAAAATTTGAATCACAATTAACAGATAAGAGATTTTTGGCAATGATGATTTTTGAAGGCAAGTTGAAGTACTTTACAAAGAAATTATTACCAAATGTTCACGATAGTTTAATATTTGGATATTCTCAAAAACAACTGGATTGGTGTAAAGAAAATGAATCCATGATTTGGGCACATTTTATCCAAGAAAAGTTATTGTTTTCTCAAGATATTCCTCAATATATGAGGTATTTTAATGATGGTCCATTTACCTCAGCACCAGGGGTTCCCGCAGAGTCTTCCCCAGCAATTGGCGTTTATGCTGGTTATAAAATTATTGAGGCTTATATGGAGAATGAACCAAACATTAGTTTGGAAGCTTTAATGTTAAATAAAAACTGGGACGAAATATTGAAACTTTCAAAGTATCGGCCATAAGGTAAGCAATTAAAAATCAGTTGTATCACCTCTCGTGTAATTTTTTTGTTGTATTTTAATAAGTGCTTGACTACCTTAGTTAAGTAAATGTTAAGTGCTTATGAGTAGAAAATTACTTTCACTACTGCTGGCGTGGATGGTGTCCATTGCTGCAGTGTCGGCTCAAAACAGGCAAATTACGGGTCAGGTAACTGACGGTAAGGAGCCTATTATTGGTGCCTCTGTTTCTGTTAAAGGAACTTCAATTGGAACGGCTACTGATGCGAATGGGCGTTATACGCTCACCATTCCAGCATCAGCCCAAACTTTATTAGTTAAAGCCGTTGGGATGAAATCCCAAGAATTAAGTATTGCTGGATTGTCTGAGATCAATGTAAAAATGGGTCCGGATGTCGTAAAACTTGATGAAACTGTAATCACAGCTTTTGGAATTGAGCGCGAGCGCAAAACCTTAGGTTACTCACAACAAAAAGTGAGTGGTGACGAACTACGTAAATCAGGTGAGCAAAACATGATTCAAGGTTTATCAGGAAAAGCTGCGGGTGTTTTGGTTCAAGGATCGGGTGGAACTCCTGGTGCTTCTTCAAAAATTTTACTTCGCGGTAATGCTACATTCACTGGAGAAAATCAGCCATTAATTGTGGTTGATGGAGTGCCAATTGATAATAGCACAACCCAATCAACAGCTGGTGATAATCCTTTCAATTCAAATTTATCAGGTGTAAACAATTCCAATCGTGGTGTTGATATTAATCCTGATGATATTGAAAGTATGAACATTTTAAAAGGCCCTGCTGCTGCTGCTCTTTATGGAGTTCGTGCTGGTGCTGGTGCAATTATCATCACAACTAAAAAAGGTAAAAAAGGAACAAAATCTTTTTCAGTTGATTTTAGTACTTCTGCCGAAATTTCACAGGTAAACAAATTGCCAAAATTACAAATGAAGTACTCTCAAGGTACTGGTGGTGGTACTTTAAAAGCTGATAAATCTGGCTCAAATGCTGCTGGTATTTATCGCCCAGGAATTACGCCTCAAAGCTGGGGTAATTTAACCAAGGATTCTTTAGGAATTACTCCTACTGATAATATGGGTGAATTCTTCCAAACTGGATATGCTTACAATAACAATATCTCTATCACAAATACTTCTGAAAACTCATCAATTAGAGTTTCGTTAGGTAGATTAGATCAAACTGGTATTGTGCCAAATACTAAATTTAATAGAACTACAGTTCGTTTAACTGCTGATACACGTTTAAACAAAAAAATGAGTGTAGGTGGAACAGTTAATTACATCAATTCAGGTGGTATTCGTTCTCAAAATGGTTCAAATCTTTCTGGTGTGATGTTAGGTTTATTACGTGCTCCAAATAGCTACAAATTAATGGATCCTGAAAATGGTGGATTCAAAAATCCTGATGGAACACAAAGGTCTTACATGACTATTTATGATAATCCATATTGGACAGTGAACGAAAATCCATTTGTTGATGATGTAAATCGTGTTTTAGGTAATGTAAACATGACTTATGATGCTACAGATTGGATGAGTGTTACTTACCGTATTGGTACTGATTTCTGGACTGATGAGCGTAAGCAAATTTTTGCAGTTGGTTCATGGGCACCAGATAATGCTCCTGGTGGAGAAGTAGATCATAATATTTTACGTTCTCATGAAGTTTATTCAGATTTATTGGTAACATTCAAAAAAGATATTACTAAAGATCTTAAAGCTTCTTTATTGTTAGGTAATAACATGAATCACCGTTACAGCCAAGATTTATTTAGTCGTGGCCGTGATTTAGGTGTACCAGGAAATTATAATTTAAATAATGCTGCAAATCTTTATGCAAGTGAAGCAAATAGCACTATCAGAACTTTTGCGCATTTCTTCGATTTAAATTTAGCTTATCAAAATTACTTGTTCTTAGGTGTAACTGGTCGCCGTGAGGTTGCTTCTACATTTGGAACAGCTAAAAACGATTTCTTTTATCCATCAGCAAATCTTTCATTGGTTTTTACCGAATTGGTTAAAATCCCAACTTTATCATTTGGAAAAGTAAGAATTGCTTATGCGCAAGCTGGTATTAGTCCTGCTGCTTATGGAACTTCTACTTATTTTGTAAGAAGTACTTATACAGACGGATTTACAGGTGGTTTGTCATTCCCTTATACTGGTATCAACGGATACGGATATAGCAATACTTTAGGAAATCCAAACTTGAAACCAGAGCGTAATACTGGTCGTGAATTTGGTTTAGACTTACGTTTCTTCGAAGGACGTTTAGGATTTGATTTTACATATTATGTACAACGTTCAACTGATTTATTGGTTTTTCGTCCTGTAGCTCCTTCTTCTGGATTTAGCCAAAGTTATGAGAACTTAGGTGAAATGGAAAACAGAGGAATTGAGTTAATGATCAATGCAACTCCAATTCAAAAGAAAAACTTCCAGTGGGATATCTCTTTAAACTTCACAAGAGCTAGAAATGAAGTATTAAAATTAGCAGAAGGTGTTAAAGAATTAAGTCTTGAAGCTGGTTTTGCAAGCATGGGTTCTTATGCAATTGTTGGTGAGCCTTATGGTGTATTTTATGGTACCAAATGGGCTAGAAATTCTTCAGGTCAATTAATCATTGGAACTAATGGTTTACCAACAGTTGATCCAGTTCGTGGAAACTTAGGAAATCCTTATCCAGATTGGTTTGGTGGATTACGTAATACATTCACTTACAAAAATGTTAGTTTAACTTGTTTATTAGATGTTCGTCAAGGTGGTAGCATCTGGAACGGAACTTGGGCTCGTTTACAACAAATTGGTAATACTGAAGAATCAGCTGAAGGTCGTGAGAAAGCTTATGTTATCGAAGGTGTTAAAGCTGATGGTACTGCAAATGACATCGTTATTTCTTCATTTAACTATTTCAGAACTTTTAAAGGTGATGGTGGAAACAATGCTGCAGAAAATGCAATGCAAGATGGTAGCTGGATTCGTTTACGTGATTTAGGAATTAGCTACAAATTCACAACTTTACCTGCTACAGTTAGCAAATATGTAAAAGGATTAGAATTAGGAATAGTTGGACGTAACCTTTGGTTAAAAACAGACTATACTGGAGTTGATCCTGAAACTAGTTTAACCGGTGCTGGTTCAAATATTGGTGGATGGGATTATTTCAATAACCCAAGCACTAAATCTTACACATTCTCATTAAAAGCCAACTTCTAAAAACGATAAAGAAAGGAAATTAAATTATGAAAAAGATCGTATATACCGTTTTAGCTTTGGCATTATTGGTTGGTTCTGGTTGTAAAAAGTTTGTTGAAGGCTACGATGTTAGTCCAAACAGTCCAAGTACCGTAACCAATGCCTTATTGTTATCGAATACACAAGTAGCTTATTTTGCTACTGCAAATGGTCAGTTATCTCGTCAAACAAGTATGATGATTCAACAAACCACAGGGGTTGGATTCCAATCTCGTGATTTGAATGATTATGCAATTTTAGAAGGAGATAATGTAAACGAGTGGACAGTTATCTATACAAATGGAATTGTAAACTTACGTAAATTACATAGCCAAGCAGGTGGAGCAAATCCTTATTACCAAGGAATTGCTAAAGTTATGCAAGCTATGTTTATGGGAATTGCTACAGATTTATGGGGCAATGTTCCAAACAGAGAAGCTGGTTTTGGTAATGATGGAAAATTTACTCCTGTTTATGATAACCAAGAAGTAGTAATTCAAGATATTCAAGCTTATCTTGATGAGGCTATTGTAAACTTATCAAAAACTGAAGATAAAAATATCTTATTACCTGGTGCAGATGATTTGGTTTTTGGTGGTGATGCAAAAAAGTGGTTAGCTACAGCGCATGCATTAAAAGCTCGTTACCACAATCGTTTAAGTAAAAAGAATGCTACTGGTTCTGCAACTTCTGCATTAACATCGGTTGCGGCGGCAAAAGCAGCAGGATTTACTTCTTCTTCTGCAAATTGTAATGCTACATTCGGACAAAATAGTAATGAGTACAACCAATGGTATGCATTTACTGTTGTTGAACGCGCTGGTTATATAGTTACAGGTGCTTCAATGACTAATATAATGAATGCTTGGAATGATCCTCGTTTAGAGTTCTATTGCAAACCTGATTCGGGTGGTGCATATAATGGAACTCCTTCGGATGTTCCAAATGATCAAGCTTCTGAAGTTGGGCCATATTTGGCTACTGCTGATGCTGCTTTCCCATTGGTTTCGTATGCAGAATTATTGTTTATTGAGGCTGAAGCTAATTTCCGTGGAGGAGATAAAGCTGCTGCAGCAACAGCATTTAATGATGCAGTTAAAGCTTCTGTAAAAGATGTAACTGGTGGAGCAGATGCAACTTTTGAGGCTGCTCAAGCTGCTGAAACTGCTGGTACAATAACTTTAGAAAAAATCATGACACATAAATATGTTGCCATGTTTGGACAAATTGAAGCTTATGCTGATTGGAGAAGAACAGGTATTCCTGCATTAACTCCTAATCCTTCTGGAGCAGTTACAAGTATTCCTCGTCGTTTACCTACCGTTCAAGATGAGCGTTTGTACAATCCAAATGCACCAGCTGAAAATGATATTACTAAACCAGTTTGGTGGGATTTATAGCACCATAGAATTATAAATTGTATTTTGATACCATGGGCTGAAGCCCATGGCAAGTAATGAAAAAAAGCCGTCTCAAGTTTTTGAGACGGCTTTCTTGTATTAGAATTACTAAATAATTTTTAATTCTGATAAGCTTCAATTGGCAGGCAAGAACATACCAAGTTTCTATCGCCATGGGTATTGTTTACTCTACCTACACTTGGCCAGAATTTAGCTGCCCTAACATATGGTAATGGATAAGCAGCTTCTTGTCTGCTATAAGCATGTTCCCATACATCAGCTGTTACCATTGATGCTGTATGAGGAGCATTTTTTAATACATTATCATGTTTGTCTGCGGTTCCATTTTCAATGGCATTTACTTCGTTTTTAATGGCAATCATAGCATCACAGAATCTATCCAATTCAGATTTTGGTTCACTCTCAGTTGGTTCAATCATGATTGTTCCTGCAACAGGGAAACTCATTGTTGGTGCATGGAAACCATAATCCATCAAACGTTTAGCAATATCTTCTGCTTCAACTCCGGTTGTAGCTTTGAAAACTCTTGTATCCAAAATCATTTCATGGGCACATCTTCCTTTGCTGCCTGTATATAGAATCTGATAATCGTTTTCTAATCTTGCTTTAATATAATTGGCATTCAGAATTGCATATTTAGTAGCATTTTCCAATCCTTCTGTTCCCATCATTCTGATGTAAGCATATGAAATCAATAGGATAGAAGCACTTCCCCAAGGAGCTGCAGAAACTGCACTCATTGCTTGGTTTCCACCACCCATTTCAACTACTGAATGTCCAGGTAAAAATGGAACCAAATGCGCTGCTACTCCAATTGGTCCCATGCCAGGACCACCACCACCGTGAGGAATACAGAATGTTTTATGTAAGTTCAAGTGGCAAACATCGGCACCAATATTTGCAGGACTTGTTAATCCAACCTGTGCATTCATGTTAGCACCATCCATATAAACCTGACCACCATTTTGGTGAATCAAATCACAAACTTCGTGAATTTGTTCTTCGAAAATTCCGTAAGTTGAAGGATATGTAACCATCAAACAAGCTAAATTATCTTTGTGTTCTTCAGCTTTTGCTCTTAAATCTTCAATATCAACATAACCATTTTCTAAAGTTTTGGTTACAATTACTTTCATGCCTGCCATAGCAGCACTAGCTGGATTTGTTCCATGCGCAGATGAAGGGATTAAAGCAATATTTCTATGAGATTCACCTCTGCTTTTGAAATATTCACGAATCACCATTAAACCAGCATACTCACCTTGGGCACCAGCATTTGGTTGTAAGCTGATTCCAGCAAAACCAGTAACTTCTTTTAATTGATGTGTTAGTTCTTCAAATATTTGGGTATAACCTTTAGCTTGGTTTGTTGGAACAAATGGATGTAACTGTCCGAAACCAGGCATTGTTACCGGAATCATTTCTGCAGTTGCATTTAATTTCATCGTACAAGAACCCAAGGCAATCATTGAATGACAAAGAGATAAATCTTTTGATTCCAATGATTTGATATAACGTAACATTTCATGTTCGCTGTGGTATGAATTAAACACAGGATGAGTCATGAAATCTGATTTTCTTACAAATGAACTTGGTGCTTGAATTTCTACAGTAACAGCTTGAATAAGTTTAATTGATTTACCAGTTAAGATAGAAGCCAACTGAGAAATTTGCTCAATAGTATGAGTTTCATCAATTGAAACACGAATTTGTTTGTCGTTAACAAAAGCAATATTGATTTCAGCATTTACACAAGTTTCAACTAGTTTTTTAGCATCAGCTACTTCAAAAGTTAAAGTGTCGAAATAGTTTTTGTTAAGCAATTTAAATCCATTTTCAACCAAAGAATTAGCTAAAGTATTTGCCAATCCATGAACTCTACCTGCAATACCTTTTAATCCTTTAGGTCCGTGGTAAACACCGTACATACTTGCCATAATAGAAAGTAATACCTGTGCTGTACAAATATTTGAAGTTGCTTTTTCTCTTTTGATATGTTGCTCACGTGTTTGTAAAGCCATACGTAAAGCAGTATTTCCTTGGCTATCAATAGAAACACCAATTAAACGACCTGGCATCTGACGTTTGTAAGCATCTTTAGTAGCAAAAAATCCAGCATGAGGGCCACCGTAACCCATTGGAACGCCAAATCTTTGTGCAGAACCAACAACCACATCAGCACCCCATTCTCCTGGAGGAGTTAATAAACTCAAGCTCAATAAATCTGCAGCAACAGCAACCATTACATTTTGTTCGATTGCTTTACCCATGAATGCGCTGTAATCAATCACATCACCGTTTCCAGCAGGGTATTGAATTAAAGCTCCAAAATAAGTTTCATCAAAAACAACAGATTCATGGTTTCCAATAACCAATTCTACACCTATAGGTTCAGTGCGAGTTTTTAAAACATCAATGGTTTGAGGGAAACACAATTCAGATACAAAAAACTTATTTGCATTTGCCTTTTTAGTTTCTGCAAACAACATGTGCATGGCTTCACCAGCAGCAGTACCTTCATCTAAAAGAGATGCATTTGCAATTTCCATTCCAGTTAAATCAATAATCATTGTTTGGTAATTCAACAATGCTTCTAATCTACCTTGAGCAATTTCTGCTTGGTATGGAGTGTAAGCTGTGTACCATCCTGGATTTTCGAAAATATTTCTTAGAATTACACCAGGAGTTATAGTCCCAAAATAACCTTGACCTAAATAATTTGTATATAGTTTATTTTTTGAAGCAATTTCATGAAGCATACCAAGCAATTCAGCCTCAGTTAAAGCAGCTGGAAGATTCATTCGTTGTTTTAATCGAATATGAGCAGGAATAGTTTCTTCAATTAATTGGTCGATACTGCTTACACCGATTGTTTTCAACATGGCTTCAGTTTCGTTTGCCATTGGTGAAATGTGGCGGTAAATGAACTCGTCACGATAATTTGCTTTCGTTTGCATATGTATGTTAATGATTTTCTTTTTTGCTATTTCTTAAAAAACATGCGAATTTATTTGTTTTAAAGAATCAAACAGATGATTTTATTCAGATTCTTTGCACCTTTTTCGAATGATTTTTCTGTATGATAAGTGACAAGTAAAATTCAAATTAGTTCTAAG
>JAIYDG010000490.1 GCA_027487625.1 Bacteroidota bacterium | reverse complement strand
GAAACATCAAAATTTAGTAGTAAGAAACTTTATTTACGAAATGGATTTGGCTTATGCTGCTGCCGATATCGTAATTTCAAGAGCCGGTGCTTTGTCGATTGCTGAATTAGCGATTGTTAAGAAGCCAGTAATTTTAGTTCCTTCTCCTAATGTTTCTGAAGATCATCAAACAAAAAATGCAATGGCTTTGGTTGATAAAAATGCTGCTATTTTGGTAAAAGATGTTGATGCCGCTCAATCATTAATTAATCAAACGCTTGCTTTGTTAAATGATGGTAATTTACAATCAAAACTTCAAAATGAAATAAGCCATTTTGCTATTCATAATGCAGCTGAATTGATAGCAAATGAAGCCTTAGCTTTAATAGGAAAATAATATGAGCAGTATTGACATGGATTTCAGTTTAATTAAAAAGGTATATTTCCTTGGTATAGGTGGCATTGGAATGAGTGCTATTGCTAGGTATTTTAATCATGCAAAAATTCCTGTTTATGGTTACGATAAAACATCAACAGTTTTAACCAAACAACTTGAAGCAGAAGGTGTACATGTTCATTATTCAGATGATATCAATTATGTACAATCACTAAGTTTAAATCCAAATGATACTTTAGTTGTATTAACTCCAGCCATTCCAAAAGACCATCAGGAATGGGCTTGGTTAAAGGAAAATGGGTTTCATATTTTAAAGCGTTCTCAGGTTTTAGGAGTATTAAGTAGTTCTTTCAAAACAGCAGGAGTTGCTGGAACTCATGGTAAAACTACTACCTCAACTATGCTAGCACATTTACTTAAACAAAGTAGTGTTGATTGTTCCGCATTTCTGGGAGGAATTTCCAGTAATTATCAAAGTAATTTATTGCTTCCATCAATAGATGTTTCTAAAAATTCGTGGCTGGTAGTAGAAGCCGATGAGTTCGATCGTTCTTTTTTAACGCTTCATCCATCGGTTTCTATTATCACTTCAACAGATGCCGACCATTTAGATATTTATGGTGAGCATAGTGCTTTGAAGGATTCATTTTTAGCTTATGCAAATCGCTTAGTTGAAGGTGGAAGTATTTATGTGAAATTCGGACTTGATTTGGTTCAGGAATTAAAAGGTAATGTTTATACCTATGGTTTAAATGAAAATGCTGATGTGTTTGCATTTAATATTAGAATAAATAGTGATGAACATATTTATGATTTAAACTACAAAGGAAAAGTTATAACTGATATCAATTTGGGAATACCCGGTTTACACAATATCGAAAATTCTGTTGCAGCTTCTGCAGTTGCTTTACAATTTGGTGTGAGTGAACAAGAATTAAAATCAGCATTGAGCAGTTTTAAAGGAGTTAAACGTAGGTTTGAATACATCATCAAACAAAAAAATCAAGTTTTTATTGATGATTACGCGCATCATCCTGAAGAACTTAGAGCAATTTTAGGTTCGGTAAAAAGAATGTATCCAGATAAAAAATTAGTAGCTGCTTTTCAACCACATTTATTCACCAGAACAAGAGATTTTGCAGATGGATTTGCAGAAACACTTTCGATGGCAGATGAATTGTACTTATTGGATATTTATCCTGCTAGGGAATTACCAATTGAAGGTGTGAATTCTCAAATGATTTTGGATAAAATGAGTTCAACTAACAAACATTTGATTTCGAAACAAGATTTAGTTAAAACCATTATCGAACAAAAGCCAGAACTGTTTTTAATTTTAGGAGCAGGTGATATTGATACTTTAGTTGAACCAATTAAAGCCGGATTGTTAGCAGGTGGATAAACCTAAACCAAATATCAAAATTGCATTCAAAAGAATCGCATTGCTTTTGTTTTGGCTCAGTATGTTGGGTGGAACTTTACTTGCTTTGGCTTTTGGGTTTAGAATGGAAGATGAGCTTACTTGTAAAGAAGTTTTTGTGGGGATTTATCCGAATGATGTACATTTTTATAACCGCCAAAGAGTTTTAGAAACGGTTAAAAAAGGTATCGATAATGAAGATAAATTAATTGGAATGTCGTTTAATGAAATTAATACCTCTAGGTTGGAAAAATCATTAAATAAACAAAATTGGACAGAGAAGGCTCATGTTTACTCAGATATGAAGGGAAATCTTAATATCAAAGTTTTTCAAAGGGTACCACTTTTCAGGGTTTTAAGGTTTGATGGCACTCAGTTTTATGTAGATAAATATGGAGTGAAATTTCCTGTCAGTGAGCATTATACGGCAAGAGTCATCATGGCAAATGGAAATATTTTCGAAAGATTGGAAAAAGGAGATACACTGTACTCTTTTGTAGGAAATGAACTGTTCAAAGTAGCCTCTTTTGTTGATAACGATGCTTTCCTAAAAGCATTCATTGAACAGATATTTGTAAGAGCCGATAATGAACTTGTACTGGTCCCGAAAATTGGAAAGCAAATCATCATTTTTGGAAACTCCGAAAACCTGGAGGAGAAGTTTAATAAACTAAAAGTGTTCTATAAAGAAGGCCTCAATTTAATTGGCTGGAGTAAGTATAGCAGCATCGATGTTCGTTTTAAATCTCAGGTAATTTGTAAAAAATAAAAAGGCATATTATGTCAAACGAGTTGAAAATTGTTGTAGGATTAGATATTGGTACCACAAAGGTTTGCGCCATTGTTGGTACTAGAAATGAGCATGGTAAGCTCGAGGTTTTGGCAATGGGTAAGGCCGAGAGTTTAGGTGTGATTCGTGGTGAAGTTAGAAATATTGAAAAGACAGTAAAAGCAATTACTGAGGCAATGGAGAAGGCGAAATCTTCTCTAGTAAAAAGTAATTCAAATATAAAAGTTGAAGTAAATAGCGTTCATGTTGGTATTGCAGGTCAGCATATTAGAAGTTTACAACATAAAAATAGTATCAGCAGAGCCAATACAGATTCTGAAATTAGTCGAGAAGATGTTGAACGTTTAATAAAAGATACTTATAACCTGGCTTTGCCTCCAGGTGATGATATCATTCACGTTCTTCCTCAAGAATATACTGTTGATGATATTGGCGATGTAATCGATCCGATTGGAATGTCCGGAATTCGTCTTTCTTCTAATTTCCACATCATCACTGGTAATGTGGATGCCATTAAAAACATCTACAAAAGTGTAGAAAGAGCTGGTTTTAATGTAGCCGATTTAATTCTTGAACCTCTTTCATCTGCAGAAGCTGTTTTAGCTCCGGAAGAAATGGAAGCTGGTGTTTGTTTGGTTGATATAGGTGGTGGAACTACAGATATCGCAATTTTCAAAAAGGGAATTATTCGTCATACTGCTGTTATTCCTTTTGGTGGTAAGGTAATTACTAAAGATATTGAAGAAGGTTGTAATGTTTTAAACAACCAGGCTGAAGCTTTAAAATTAAGATTTGGTTCTGCTTTGGCTGATGAAAATAAAGAAAATGAGATTGTAAGTATTCCAAGTTTTCACGGTCGCCCTCCAAAAGAAGTGTCTGTTAAAAATCTAGCTCATGTAATTCAGGCAAGGGTTGAAGAAATTTTTGAAGCAGTTCTTTATGAAATCAAAAGTTCAGGCTTAGAGAAAAAATTAAATGCAGGTATTGTAATTACAGGTGGTGGTTCTCAACTAAAACACCTTGATAAATTAGCTGAATTTGTTACTGGTATCGATACCAGAATTGGTTTTGCAAATGAGCATTTGGGTAAATCAGAAATTGAAGATATTAAAAGTCCTGTTTTTGCAACCGGTGTTGGTTTAATGATTAAGGGTTTTAAGTCGATGGATGATTCTGACCTTAGCAAAATTGGTAAAGCTATGGAAAAGAAAGAAGAAAAGGCACCTGAACAAAGTGGTGGTTTTCTTAAAAAATTAATTGAAAAAGGTTCGAAGTGGTTATATGAAGATGGTGATTTAAAAGATTTTTAGAACCGAATTGTTTGTAGAATAATAGCAGAATATGGAAAGTACATTTAAGTTTAACATGCCAAGAGAGAAATCATCTATCATAAAAGTGTTAGGTGTGGGCGGAGGCGGTGGAAATGCCGTAAACTATATGTTTTCTCAAGGTATTAAAGGAGTAGATTTTATCATTTGTAATACTGACTTACAAGTATTAGAAGCGAGTCCTATTCCTAATAAAATACAATTAGGTGCAAGTCTAACGAATGGTTTGGGTGCCGGTGCAAATCCTGAGATTGGAAAACAATCTGCAATGGAGGCAATTGAGGATATCATTGAAACTCTGGGCGTAAATACCAAAATGCTTTTTATTACTGCCGGAATGGGCGGTGGTACTGGAACAGGTGCTGCTCCAATTATTGCTAAAACTGCACGTGAATTAGATATTTTAACAGTCGGTATTGTTACAACTCCTTTTTCTTTTGAAGGAAAAAGAAGAAAAGAATATGCTATCGAAGGTATCGAGGCTTTAAAGCGTTCTGTTGATTGTTTACTTGTAATTAGTAACGATAAAATAAAAGATATGTATGGAAACTTGCCAATGAGTCAGGCTTTTTCTCATGCCAATGAAATTTTAAATACTGCTGCAAAAGGTATTGCTGAGGTAATTACATATCCCGGAGAAATTAACGTGGATTTTGAAGACGTTAAAACTGTAATGAAAGCAAGCGGTGTTGCTTTAATGGGATCTGCAGTTGCAAGTGGTGAATCTAGAGCTATTGATGCTGTAATGTCGGCATTAACTTCTCCATTATTGAATGATAATAGAATTACGGGAGCCAAAAACATCTTGTTAAACTTGAGTTCTGCTCCTGGTAAACATGAACTACTCATGAGTGAATTCGAAGAGATTTCAAATTATATTCAGGAAGAAAGCGGATTCTCTGCTGAAATGATTAGTGGTACTTCTTATGATGATAATTTAGGCGATGCAGTAGCAGTAACTATTATTGCAACCGGTTTCGAAAGTGGTCCTAAAGAAAACAAAATTATTATTGGTCAGGTTGAAACAAAAACTGTAACTCCTCCACCGGCACCAATCGAACCAATTCCGGTTCCGGTAATTAATCAGGTTGTAGAACAACCAAAGGCGATGGAGGAACCGCCTGTACGCCATTTTTTAGAGTCTGATTCGGTTCCTGTACCCGTTGAAAACAAACAAAGTAATGAGATTGATTTAAGTATGCGTATTGAAGCAGAAGAAGAATCAGAAATGTTTGAATTGGAGCCGGATCTAAAAATGTCAACTAAAAAAGAGGAGCCTGTTGCCAGGCAAAATCCCTCCTTACTCGATTTTCACACCAATCCCTTATTTGAAGACCCTGAGAAAAAAATTGAAAGACAAATTCTCAGAATAAAAGAATTGAAGGATTTAAATGTAACTCTTAATACAAGTCAGGGTGTTCGCGATTTAGAAAAAGAACCTGCTTATAAACGCAAGCAGAAAAAGCTTGAAGATGTTCCACATTCATCTGCAACACAAGTATCTAAATTGAGTTTGTTTGATGACGGTTCTGGAAGACCCGAAATCAAAAGCAATAACACTTTTTTGCATGACAATGTGGACTAAACTTGCTGTTTGAGTTCACTTTTGATTTAAAAAAAATCTAATTGGATATAAAATGGATAATTTTTTCAAGATTTTAGTTTATAATTGATATAGTAAAACTTGGAAACTATATTTCAATCCCAACTTGAGTGCTTTGAGTCAAAATGGGACAAAATGGATTGTGCCAAAGTGATAAAAAATTGTTTAAATAGTTAATAATCAGTGTTTTGATAATATTTTTCACTTTTGGTAAATTAATTGCAATAGACATATCAAATCCCAAAATCATGAAAAAGCTATTTTTAATTGCACTTTTACCAGTTTTATTAAGTTCTTGCAAAAAAGACTTAATCGAAAAAGCTAATTTAGACACTACTCAAAAAGTAACCACTGAATTCAAAAAATTGAATGTAAACGAAAATTTTGATTGGAATTCAAGTTCAATGGTAGATTTTAAAGTTCAAGGAATGCAAA
Source organism: Bacteroidota bacterium (assembly GCA_027487625.1). Lineage (GTDB taxonomy): Bacteria > Bacteroidota > Bacteroidia > UKL13-3 > UKL13-3 > CAISCU01. The sequence continues at coordinate 8,167 of JAIYDG010000490.1, read as the reverse complement.
CTTTGACAACCATCAATAGAACCCTAAAAGTTAGTTCAGTTGCTGGAGATGTAACTTATTTTGTTTCAACGCACCAAATGGATCAAAACTTAGAAACTAAAATTTCATTACCTAAAATAGTGAAAAGTGTAAAAGTTAGTTACGGAACTTTGGAAAAAGAAGTAACTTTATCTTCAAATCAAATTAATTTTAATTTTTTACCAGCTTCAACAGAAGAATAGTTTAAAACCATGAAAAAACTAATTTTATCAATTGCTTTATTGGCAAGTTCAATTGCCGGATTTTCACAAACAGCACTTTATACATTGGATTGTGAAAAGTTTGCTAATGGCTCATCGGCCAGCTCAGCTAACAATATTGGCTACGACCGTGCTCAATGTTGGGGTTTAGGTTCATTTTCTTATGTAACCACTCCTGCTTTGTTATTGAATGGTTCTTATTCAGGTCAGTCAAACCAAGCATCTAACCTTAGTATCACTAGCAGTTGGATTAAAACTCCTTGGATTAAACCTGGATCTGCAAACATTACTTTTAAACATAAGATTTCTGCTAATAATGGAACTATCAGAAGAATTGTATTATCATATATTGCTTATGATGCCAATGCTGCTTCTGCTTGGAAAGAAGGAACTTTGGTAAGATTTGACTCAGTTTCTTATGCTGCTGGTTCATTACCATTAAATTTAACCAATGTAAGTTTTGCTTTACCTGCTGCTATTAGAAATTCAGCTAATCCTTACAAAATCCTTATTTCATTTGTAGGTTCGGGTGGTAATTCTAGATTTATTGTTGATGATGTATTTGTAGATGGAATTTATGTTTCTGACCCTTCTTCTGCTTATTGTTTGCCAGTACCTACTATTCAAGATGCCGATTCTGATGGTGTTGCAGATGCTGATGATGCTTATCCTAATGATGCTACAAGAGCTTATAATAATTATATACCATCAAGTGGATTTTCAACTTTAATGTTTGAGGATTTATGGCCAACAACCGGTGATTATGATTTTAATGATTTAGTAATTGTGGGTCGCCAGAATATTGTTTTAAATGCCGCTAATAAAGTTGTTGAGATTAAAATTAATATGAAAGTTAAGGCAATTGGTGCCAGTTTTCATAATGGTTTTGGATTTCAATTAGATGGGGTAAATCCTTCTAAAATTACTTCAGTTACAGGAACTAATACACACAATGCAGCCTGGGTTACTACCTCTGCAAATGGCACTGAATCTGGTCAAACATTTGCCAATATCATTATTTTCGATGATGCTTTTAAAATCTTACCATCGCCAGGTGGAAGTGGCGTAAATGTTGATCCGGCAAATCCGTATGCTACTCCAGCTGAAATGAATATTACAATAAGTTTTAATACTACTGTAGGTGAGGCTATTGCGTTAAGCAATATTTCATTTAATCCGTATTTAATTGTGAACCAAGAAAGAGGAAAAGAAGTACATTTAGCTGGATTTGCTCCTACAACCAAAGCCAATGCTTCATTGTTTGGAACAGGTCAGGATGATACTAATCTAACAACAGGTAAGTACTACAAATCAAAAAATAATCTTCCTTGGGCACTTGCTGTACCAGCAGAAATTCCGTACCCTAAAACTAAAATAGATTTTCTTCAAGCTTATAAAAAATTTGCAACTTGGGCAGAATCAAACGGAAGTTCATTCTCAGATTGGTATTTAGATCTTAGTGATTACAGAGACAATACAAAACTTTATACTGCTCCTTAGTAAATAATTATTCTAAAAGAACTTAAAGGCTGTTTCAATACTTGAAACAGCCTTTTTTGTATTTGATATAATTAGGATTCGCAGAAAAGTCCTAAATATTATTGGAATTTCAAGTCTTTTTAAATTTATATGCAATCAAAATTGATATACTTTTGCAAACATGAAAATTTCAAAAGCCTATCAAAAAGATGTTTTTTGTTTAGAAGGAGATTGGAGCCGAAATCTCATCAAACAAAACAGTATTATGGCTGCATTGGCGTTTTTAAAACAAAATAGAGATATCGATTTTATACACAGACATTGCGGCACCAAAGAAAATCTTGAACATTACCTCAAACAATGGCAGCTTAAAAGATACTCTCAATATTCAATTTTATACCTTGCTTTTCATGGAAAACCGAACGAAATCCTAATCAATAAGCAAGCGATTAATCTTGATGAATTAGCCGATATGATGGGAACTGAATGTTATGATAGAATCATACATTTTGGTTCATGTCAGACACTTAACACAGATACACGTCATGTAAAGCGTTTTCTTCGTAAAACCAATGCCTTGGCAGTATGCGGATTCGAAAAGGAATTACAATTCGTTGAAAGCTCTGTATTTGATATCCTTTTGATAGATATGTTTCAGGAGTTTAAAGATGTAAGAAAAGTTGCAAGTAATTTAAGGGCTGATTATGGCTCACTTGTGCGAAAACTAGAATTTAAACTAGTTCATCTGTAAACTTTTTATTGCTTGTATTTCTTTTATTGCCCAAGTATCAAATGGCTCTTTAGCCCAGATAGTATGCAATCCTGCTTCTTGAGCGCCTTTATTATTGATTTTACTATCATCAATAAAAACAGTTTCAAATCCTTTTAATCCTGCATCTTTCATTAACATGTGAAACGAATCCGGATTTGGTTTCCTTAATCCCATTTCATACGATAAATAAATTTTATCAAATAAATTACTAAATACCCCTTTACCTAAATGTTCATCGGTGTATTTGAAAATTTCATCCATATGAATAGTATTGGTATTACTAAACAAAAAGATTTTGTAGTTGCTTTTTAATGAGTTGATTAAGTCTACTCTATGTTTAGGTAAATCTAATAACATAGCATTCCAAGCATGCAATATTTGTGAAGTTTCTACACTACCTTTTAATGCTGATTTTAAGAAATGAATAAAATAATCTGCATCTACTTTTCCAGTTTCAAAATCCTTAAAAACAGTAGATTGGGCATTTAAATCATCTAAATCCGCACCTAATTTTTTAAAAGCCCTGAAAGTTCTTTCCTGATCCAGATTTAAAATGACGCCGCCTAAGTCGAAAATTATATTTTTAATCATTTGATAATAAATTTACAATATATTTTGTAACAATCAAATTTGTTTATTGTTTAGCAGCGGCTAATTGGATTACCTCGATTTTCTTCTAGAAATATATTCTTTGTTTTCTTTTAAGGCTTTAATATGTTCAGCTTGCGATTCTGTTAGGCGTTTTAAATACTCAATTTCTTGTTCTAAATGTTTAATTCTATCATTAGAATCTTTATTAACGTAAGTATGCAGTGGGTCGTAGGCAGGGTCTGTGAGTTCATCAATATCTAAACCCAAAACTTCACATATTTTTTGTAAGGTATAAAATCCTGCTTTTCCTGTTTGCTCTATGCTGGATATTAAAGGTCGGGTTTTGTTTATTTTCTCAGCAAGTTCTTCCTGAGTAAGTTTTTGTTTGATTCTCTCAACCTTTATTTTTAATCCTAAATGCATGTGGGAAGATGCATTTAATGATATTTACTTAGCGACGATTTTAGTAGTATTTTGATGATTTTATTATTAAATTGATAGTAGGTTAATTTGCTAATTCATCAACCATATCTAAATAGGTAAATCCATCTTTTGGTAGTTCATCTCCTGATTTTGAAGCGCGTTTGTGTCCCAATCTTACCATAATAATATTTTTTGAAGGAATGGCAAAAATATACTGACCCAAAATTCCTCTGGCATAAAAAATTTGTTCTCCTTTGTAGTTTGTAATCCACCATTGGTAACCATAGTTATCTACAGGTGTTTCATCTTGTTTTAACAATGGAGAGGGTTTAATTGATGATTCAACAAATGAACTGTCTAGAATTTGTTCTCCATACCAATTACCTTTTTTTAGGAATAAACTGCCGAATCTTGCGAAATCTCTTGCACTAGCATAGTAACAGCAACTTACTTTTTCCATACCGTTTTCAGTATCTAAACTCCAGTATGAATTATCTTCTGCACCGATTTTTTTCCATAACTTTTCTGATGCATATTCAGCCACATTTTTACCTGTAACTTTTTTGATAATTATACCTAATAGCTGCGTATCTCCACCTTTATAATTATAGTGAGTTCCTGTTTTTTGTGATACATCAGGCTGCAAAACTGTTGCATTTACATCCTTACCGTAATAAGCTTTAGCAGGCCAACCAATCGGACTTCCATAACTTTCATGAAAGTCTAATCCTGAACCCATCCACAACAAATGTTTGATGGTAATATCTTTATATGCTTCAGCTTTGAATTCTTCGATATAATTGCCAACAGGTTCATCTAAACTTTTGATTAATCCATCTTTTAATGCAATGCCAATCAAAATTGAAGTAAATGATTTTGCCATTGAAAATGAATTCGACAAACTATGTTCATTGGTTCCTTCCCAGTATTCTTCATATACCAAGCTATCATTCTGAATCAAACACAAAGCTGTGGTTTGGTAATCAGCTGATGCAGTTAACAATTCTTTGGATGGATGAACTTTACCATATCTGTTAGATTTAGGCCATGCTTGTGGGTTTCCAATCGAAATTTTTCTGCTAGGAAAATCTTGCAATTCAAAAATATCCGGACCGGTTTTGCCCCGGAAAATAGTCATGGCGAGCACTCTGTTTACATGCCAGTTGCCGCTAATAACTAAATAGATTTCAAGAATAAGTATAAGTGAAACAAAAACGATTAATAACTTTTTTAGCAATTTCATGAAGGCAATTTACAAAAAGGAGATTTAGTTTTTATACTCTAATTTCCACTCGTAAGTTTCTTTTCCTTTTTTATCTATTCTGCTTCCTTTAGCAAATAAACCTTGTTGATTGTATTCAAAATTATTGGTGTATAACAATCCTTTTTTGTTGGAGTCTTCGTGTTTTGTTACCTGTCTATTTGAATTATACTGATAAGTAGTTTTATAATTCATTTCTCCTTTAAAATTATAGTTTTCGGATTGGGTAAGCAAGGAGTCTGAACTATAGAAACGAATGTATTTTGTTACTTTGCCTTTTTCATTTTTATACTCTGAAATTTCCATGTAAGAACCATCATTTTTGATATCTTTTTTAACACAGTAATTTCTATTTTTCACTTCTTTATCTTCTAGTTCTCCTTTTGGATCACATTCATAAGTATAGCGGTACTTTAGTTTGTTTTTACTATTATAATAACGGGTTTCCTTTTTACTTCCATTTGGGTAAAATTCATACTCATATCTATAATTCAATTTTCCTTTTCTGAATGATTGGCTCATGATTAATTTCCCTGAATCATTGTATTGGTTTTCTAATCTCCAATTAGGAACATCCAGTTTATTTTTATTAAAGTAATCTCTACTAATTTCTTTGTTGTTTTTATAAGTATATCTGGTTATGTAAATGGTATCGCCATTGGCTTTTTGAGCACGCATTTCATTCATTAGATTGTTTTGAAAATCACAATGAATATTCAACTTAATTTTCTTTCCTTTTTTTGAAAACTGATTGTATTCAATAATCCTTCCGGAATTATTCAGTTTATATTCTTTGACTTTAAAGAATTCCCCTGATTTTTCATCTTTAGATGTTTCAATTACTTCTGTAATCTTTTGCTCTTTCAGTTTCGTATTTTCTCCATACCAATTAACTTGGCTTGAATAGGGGTAAAAAACAAACTGATAATATTGGCCGGAAAAGAATTGAGCATTTGCCTGAAAGAAGAACACAATTAGGAGCAGAGTAAATAGATTTTTCATATGGTTTAATTGAAGTAACTAAAACGAAAATATTGAAAATATGTTACAGGCCTTATTAATAAAGAATTAAACTCAAAAAAAAATCCCCGCTTTTGGCGAGGATTTTTTTCTTTATGTAACAAACTATTAGTAGTCCATTCCGCCCATACCACCTGGCATTCCACCTGGCATTGGCATTGGGTTGTTTTCTTTTTCTTCAGCTAAAATGCACTCAGTTGTTAAAATCATAGCAGCAACAGAAGCAGCATTTTGTAATGCAACACGACTTACTTTAGTTGGGTCGATAACACCAGCAGCAATTAAGTTTTCGTAAGCTTCAGTGCGAGCATTGTAACCGAAGTCACCTTTACCTTCTTTAACTTTATTTACTACAACCGAACCTTCTCCACCTGCATTAGCAATAATTTGACGTAATGGCTCTTCAACCGCACGTTTAATAATAGCAATACCAGTGGACTCATCTTCGTTAGCACCTTTTAATTTTTCTAAAGATTCAACTGCACGGATATAAGCTACACCACCACCAGCAACAATACCTTCTTCAACAGCGGCACGAGTTGCATGTAAAGCATCATCAACACGGTCTTTCTTTTCTTTCATTTCAACCTCAGTAGCTGCACCAATATAAAGAACTGCAACACCGCCAGCTAATTTAGCCAAACGCTCTTGTAATTTTTCTTTATCGTAATCAGAAGTACTTGATTCGATTTGAGCTTTGATTTGGTTTACTCTAGCTTTGATATCTTCAGTTTTACCAGCACCATTGATAATAGTTGTATTGTCTTTATCGATAGTGATTTTTTCTGCTCTACCTAAGTAAGAGATATCACAATTTTCTAATTTGTAACCACGTTCTTCGCTAATAACAGTACCACCAGTTAAGATAGCAATATCTTCTAACATTGCTTTTCTTCTATCACCAAAACCTGGAGCTTTAACGGCAGCGATTTTTAATGCGCCACGAATTTTATTTACAACCAAAGTAGCTAAAGCCTCACCTTCAACATCTTCAGCAATAATTACCAAAGGTTTTCCAGTTTGAACAACTGCTTCTAAAATAGGAAGCAATTCTTTCATATTGCTTACTTTTTTATCGTAAATCAAGATATAAGGAGCATCTAAATCAGCTTCCATTTTATCTGCATTGGTAACAAAGTAAGGAGATAAGTATCCACGGTCGAATTGCATACCTTCAACAGTTTTAACTTCAGTTTCTGTACCTTTTGCTTCTTCAACAGTGATAACACCTTCTTTGCCAACTTTTGCCATTGCATCAGCAATTAGTTTACCAATAACTTCATCGTTGTTAGCAGAAATAGTTGCAACCTGACGAATTTTCTCGTTATCATCACCAACTTGTTGTGACTGACTTTTTAAGCTTTCAACAACAGTATCTACAGCTTTGTCGATACCACGTTTTAAATCCATAGGATTTGCACCTGCAGCAACGTTTTTCAAACCAGCAGAAACAATAGCTTGAGCTAAAACAGTAGCAGTAGTTGTTCCATCACCTGCAATATCAGCAGTTTTAGAAGCAACTTCTTTTACCATTTGAGCACCCATATTTTCGATAGGGTCTTTTAATTCGATTTCTTTAGCAACTGAAACACCATCTTTAGTAACAGAAGGTGAACCAAATTTTTTGTCGATAACCACATTACGACCTTTTGGTCCTAATGTTACTTTTACAGCATTTGCCAATGCATCAACACCACGTTTTAAACCGTCACGAGCATCAACTCCGTATGATATTTTCTTAGTCATAATTTTTTAATGATTTGATTTGTAATAAATTAAACAATTGCGAAAATGTCTGATTCACGCATAATCAAATAATCTTTGCCTTCAATACTGATTTCAGTTCCGGCATATTTTCCGTATAAAACGGTATCACCAGCTTTAACAGTTAAAGGTTCATCTTTTTTGCCATTACCAACAGCTATAACGGTTCCGCGTTGTGGTTTTTCTTTTGCAGTGTCCGGTATGATGATACCACCCGCTGTTTTTTCTTCTGCAGTTGCAGGTTCTACTAGAACTCTGTCTGCTAATGGTTTTAAGCTTACTGACATATACTTTTATTTAATTTAGTTTTAAAATACAAATGGTAAATAGCAAGAGATGTGCCATTTGGTTGTGGCTGACAATTTTACTTAAACCGATTACAATTTGCGTAAAAATGTCGGATTTATTGACAATTTATCTATTTTTACCTTTCATACAACCTTAGAAAAATTAATTTTGACTTGTTAAATAAGTGAGTGCTTATGCCTATTGATGAACATGACGTAATCCAAGGCTGCATAGATGGAAAAAGGAGCAGCCAAAAACAACTTTACGAGCATTTTGCTGGTAAGATGTTAGGGGTATGTATGCGTTATGCCAAAGATAGGGCTGAGGCTG
>JAIYDG010000649.1 GCA_027487625.1 Bacteroidota bacterium | reverse complement strand
ATTACCTAAAGACAGAAACAAGGCCATCTTTGTCGTTGCTGCCAAATTGAAGTATTATATATACATCTAATTTGGCAGCGCCTAAAATCTGACCTGTTTCTGTCTTTTTCAGCAGGCCCTACTTATGATCTTATAGAACAAAAAAAGGAAATTTATGGAGTTGTAGATAAAATATATTCAAATAAAAATAATAGAGGACTTACTAGTGTTGATATCAAAATAAAGTCAATCGAAATTCCTTATGATTACTTATATTCTTCCCCATTAGATCAAACCTTTTATAAGGAGGTTTCTATATATGAAAGGATGGGTAAAGAATTCTGGCGATTTAGAAAAAGCGATTTCAAATGACAAGAAAGAGATTTAAGATAATGTTAAAAATGGTCATTAACAATATGAATAAAATTATATTCATAATGTATACAGGGATATATTCATGCATAGATCATAGGAAAGAGAATTTTCAAATTATCTCTTTAGTAAATAACAACAAAGATCATTCATTGGATAGTATAACTTTTCAGTATTTTAAAGTTAGCGAAGTAATGTGGAGAATAAAAAAAACATTTTACTTAAATGAAAAACGCAAACAATTCGAATATTTTATAAGATTAGAGGATTCTGTTTGTTATATTGGAAAAGAAGCAATACTTGATGGTAGGATAACCAAAAACATCGATTTTAAACAATATTTATCACTAAAAGATACATTACCATCATATTTTACTTGTGGTGTGTTTTTTGACGCAAATGGCCATATGAAATATATTGGTTCAGAGATGGTAATTGTCAATAATAAGATGAAGAGGTTGTTTAAATTTATAGGACAAGATATTGGGGTCAAATCAAACTCTGATAATATCTATTTTTTTGATAATAATTTTGTTTTGAAAAAGATTGTTATGTCTGGTAATGGTGTTTTAGAATAAGAGACAATTATAACTTTTGGAAATGTATTTGTTAAAAATTGTTATGCAAAGAATAAAAGAAATCAATCTGATATCAACAAATAATAGCTTTTTAATCGTTTGTTGTATCTTATTATTTATGTCTTGTTCAATAGTAAATAATAAAATAAGGTACGATGGGATTTATATTCAAAAAGGTAATTTAAAAAGGGGTATTATACACTATGTAAAATTAAACGAAAATGATTCATTTTTACTTGGAATTTTGCCAAAAAATTCAAATTATGAGATTAAGGAAAATTTACTAAGGGCTAAGTTTGAGATAAAAGGTTTATATAAACTAAAAGAGGATTCAATTTTTTTAGAATATAATGTAGTAAACAATTTTGGATTAATCAACTACAATATTTATGGTGAACTACGACCTTTTGGAAGGGTTAAAATTAAATGGACAGATGATTATGGCCTTTTACCTAAAAATTATAAAATGATTCTAAAATTTAAAAAATTCAAGTAATTATTTTGATATTTAACATTTTAGATGAATGATATTTATTCATCTTCTTGAAAGTAAAAGTTATGTAGACAATTTTAATTTTGCCTGCCAAGAAATGGGCCTACCATATTTATTCAGTTTACTAAATTCCCAAAATACTAAACCTTGCGTAATACCATGATTAATCAATGTAGTAACGTGATTTATCACGTTTCTGGAAGTGGAATTACAACAGAACAATATTAGAAAACCTAGTTAATTAAATGTATTTTGTTAATAATGAGATTGGTTTTACTTGTTTGATAAAATCTAAAAATTAAGTAATATTATTTGCCAATTAATCAGAGTGAATTTAAAAAGTTTCAATTCAATATTTAAAGCAACATACTATTTGCAAGTCCTTATGGTCCCTTTAGTCCCCAGCCCTAAAGAAGGTAATAAACTTGCTAAACGAAGAAGCAAGTTTGTTGATAAACAACTACCTGCAAACGACATGGGTAAGGACGGTTATTCTGGAACCTTTGGAGCTACCAATTATGCAAGTGATTTCCCTAAAGATGAAATGGGATTTAGTTCGGAAAAGCTTGGTGCAATTCATTTGATAAAAAAACGCAATGGATTTTATTTTGTGATTTTTCCTTAAATTCGAATAATTAAAAAGAAACTGATGAACATTGATTCAATAAAACTGGATTTGGCTAAGAAAATCATTGATACTGAAGATAAAGGCATTATCAATCATATTAAAGCTGTCTTTGAAACGCACCCTGAAGATAATTGGTTCGAGAGTCTTCCTGACGATGTAAAGGCTTCAGTTGAGCAAGGAATTATAGAGGCCGACAGTGGTGAAGGTACCCCACATGAAGAAGTTATGAAAAGGGTGAAGTTATGGCTAAAAAAATAATCTGGTCAACGAGATCAGAGGCAAGCTTTTATAAAGTAGTCGAATACTTAAAAGAAAATTGGTCGGATAAAGAAATAGATAACTTTTTAGATGCCACCGAAAAGGTAATAAACTATATTTCTGAACACCCATTAATGTTTAGGAAAACCAATAAGAAGAATATTCATGAGGCTTTGGTAACTCCTCAAAATTTACTTATTTATAAAATCTATGTGGATCGCATTGTTTTAATCATGTTTTATGATACTAGACAAAGTCCTCGTAAAAAGAAATTCAAATAATTAATATCATTTTAATTCTGGCCTGGTACACCCTTACGATTTAAAAAACCACAATAACCGTGTAGCTGCTACTGCGTTTTATGCCAATTATTCTACTAATTTGTCGAATGCCGACCATGTTGTGATGTATGGTTATGATGAAAGAGGAAACGTTGATTTGTTGTTGAGGTATACCAAAAGTTTAATTCCATTGAATCAGCAGTACAAAGCTGTGCAATATCGTTTCGACCAATTAAGTGGTAAAGTAAATGAAGTTTTATTCCAAGAAAATAAACCCGACCAATATGTACACCATTACGAATATGATGCAGAAAATAGATTGGTTAAATCTTATTCATCAACCCGCTTAGAAGCCATTCACGAATCGAGTATTGATGGTTTAAGACCCGGATTGGATGCGAATTACAATTATTACTTACATGGTCCACTTGCCAGAACCGAATTGGGAGAAATTAAAGTACAAGGAATAGATTATGCCTATACCATGATGGGTTGGTTGAAAACAGTGAATTCAGATAAACTACTACCCGCAAACGACATGGGAAAGGATGGTTATTCTGGAAGCTTTGGAGCTACCAATTATGCAAGTGATTTCCCTAAAGATGAAATGGGATTTAGCCTCCAATATTACGACGGAGATTATCAGGCAATAGCAAGTTCAGGTGGAAGTGGTGATATAGCCTTACAAAGAGCTTTTGTAAGTTCTAATGCTGCATCTACCAATATAGCTTATGGTAGCAATGCCATTTCACCAGAATTGTTTAATGGTAATATTTCTAGAATGATTACCAGTATAGCGCAATTTACTAGCAATGGAGTGCCATTGGTATCAGCCTACAAATATGATCAGTTAAACCGTTTGGCATCTGCAGAATACTACCACATGAATGCCAGTACAGCAGTTTTAACCAGCACACAAGCTTGGAAGAATACCTTTACTTACGATGCCAATGGGAATATTTTAAGTCAGAAACGAAATGGAGCAGCCACTCAGGTAAACATGGACGACTTAAAATACTATTACAAGGCCTATGATTTAAGTAATGCCAATGCCCAAGTAGTTTATAATGTGAATAATCAAACAGGTGCCTTAGAAAATGCTTCGGGCTTGGCTTATGCCAGCGGACAATTGGAGTTAACAAACCAATTGAGTTATGTAACAGATAACAATACCTATACCAATAATTATACCGACGATATAGACAACCAAAACAATGTGTTGAATTACCAATATGATGAAATAGGTAATTTAACAAAAGACATGAGTGAAGAAATAGACAAGATAGAATGGACGGTATATGGAAAAATAAAACGGATTACTCGCACAACAACAAGTAACAAACCCGATTTAGAATTTGAGTATACACCAGATGGACACCGAGCGGTAAAAATTGTGATACCCAAAGGCAGTAATATGCGCACCTATACTTATTATGTGAGGGATGCGCAAGGTAATATCATGGCAACCTATTCAAGAAACTTCCAAAAAACCATTGATTATGCCAACCTAACGTATGCACAAGTAAATACCTCATTAACTAATAAGACCAGTGCTGAGAGTTTTGCTTGGTTTATGGCCAATGCACATTCAGCTGGCGCACCGGGCTTTGTAGCAGCATTAAAAGCTGATATCTTATCGTCGAGTGCAAATACCGATTGGTTTTTAAACCATAGCAGTTTTAACCCAGAATTGGTTTTAAATGCTGATGGTGATTTGGCAAATAGAGTTTGGTTTAATTTTGATAAGCAAAAGTTATTTGAAATATTAATAAATAGTGGAAACTTAAATTTAGAGCGAATATGCAATTGTATGAAGAATAGGAGGCTGGAAACAGGTGCTCCAAACTATAAAACATTTATAGAACATATATTTCTGAATAATAAACTTAGAAGCTCCTATTTAGAATATTTAAGTAATACTCAGCCTACACTTTATTATAATTTATTAAGTGAACTGGGGATTACTCCAGTTGATCTTAATACTGATATTAATAACATCGAAACAGCTATTGATACTTATGGAATAGCAGAGTTTTATGTGCATTATTTGGTAGTTTCAGAATCACAAGATTGTCCAGAACATTTAATAGGTTTTCAAGATTATTTGGCATCAACTTGGGGTAATGAAATAGCAGAAGAATTTTCTTCAATTGAAGACTTCAACGAAATATTCCAAAACACCAGCTTAGACAATTTTGAATTTAACTGCGAAGAAATGGGCCTACCATTTTTATTCAGCTTACTAAATTCCCAAAATACTGGTATATTGCGTAGTACCATGATTAACCAGGTTCAGGGTAGCGGAATTACAACAGAACAGCAGAAGAAAACCTGGCTGATTAATTGGTATTTTGCGAGTGATCCGATGGGTTCTATTTATTTGGCCACTTTACGTAATTCAAGTATTGTTGCATCTTATCAAACTAGTCCTGGCTTATTGTATGGAAGTACATTTACTCAATCAATGGAGAATTATTTTATTAAAATAAAGAACCACTTCGGACAAAGTATGTTCGACCAACTAGTAACTGAGTTTGCACAACAATCTAATTTGTATGTTGATGAAATTAAGGTTGATGAATGGCACTTGTATGGAAGTTCACGTTTAGGTGTTTACGAAGCCAATAGATTAATTAGTAAAAGAGTAGCAAGAGACCTCAACTTAGACAACCAAATTAGCACCAACGAATACGTAATTGAAACACCAGAAGAAGTCACCTATTTATTTAGTTCATACCAATTAGAACGCGGAGCCAAAAGGTATGAATTGTCCAATCATTTAGGGAATGTATTAACAGTCATTTCAGATAAGAAAACAGCAGTCTTCACTGGCACAACTTTCAACTACTTTGCCGCAGAACGCATTTCAGCTACGGATTATTCGCCTTTTGGTGCGCCGTTGGCAAGTAGGAGTTGGAATGGGGGAGAGTATAGGTTTGGTTTTAATGGGAAAGAAAATGATAATGATATAAAAGGCAATGGCACCCAACAAGATTATGGAATGCGTATTCATGATACAAGGTTAGGTAGGTTTTTAAGTGTGGATCCGTTAACTAATAAGTTTCCAATGTTATCTTGTTATCAATTTGCATCGAATACTCCAATTCAGGCTATAGATTTAGATGGTTTAGAGGCTGTTTCTGTTTCTCTAGGGGTAAAAGCTGCAGTTCCAATTTATACTTGCATTGGTGTAACGGGTAGTGCACAAATTGGACTTATTTTAGATTATCAATTTAATTTAGTTATGTATTTCACAGTATCAGGTGGTGGTAGTCTTGGTTCTGGAGTTAGTGCAGGTTTGGCTTTTACTGGTTACCCCTCAGTTAAAAGTTATAATGACCTAATGGGATTTGGCGGAAGCGTTGGCTTTATTAGTCCTAGAAATAGGTATAGTATAGAAGGAAATGTCTCATTCAGTGATAAAAATTATTATGGTTTAACCTTATCTATGCCCAATACTGGAGTCTCATTTGGAGAGGCTATTTATGCCGATGTTAGTTATACAAATTTGTTTGAGAATTATGGGAAATTAACAGCTGGAAATTGGAAAAGTAAAGTTAAAGAGATTGCAAAAACTACTGGTTTGAGTGAGGATGAAATATCTTCAGTACTCCAGAAAATGGTAAAATCAATGTCAATAATGGTAAAAGATGAATCAAAAAAATCTCAGCAGGATAAAGATCCTGAGCAACCCCCTATTCAATTAGATTCAAAAAGTTCAACCAAAGAAAACAGTAAATCGAAAGTAAAAGTGAAAGAAAAAAAGAAAACAGAAAATGAGTCATCAAAAAATACAACTAAGAAATAAGGTATGATTTTATTAATAATATATTGTATTTTCACAATTGGTGTAGCAGGTATTATTCAAAACATAATATTCATTTTTGTAGAAAAGGAATTCAACTTTAAATTTCAACAGAGAAAAATTGATAATAGAATTAGTGTAAAAAAGTTAAAACAATTTTTATTGAATAATCAAATTGACAATCTTCAACTATTAAAATGGCTTAAAAGAATAATCATATTAGACAAGTTTATTAATTTAGTTTTTGTAATATTGGTTTTGGTAATATTTGGAATGATAGTTTCATTTTTAATATAAATATTACGAATATATGCATGTTTACCACCAATAATTTCTTATAAATCTACTGAATGTTTTAAGAAACATTTTCAAAAATTAGTTTGGAGTTAAATTGTTCTGCTTTATGATATTTAAGACCAAGATAAGTGGTCATATTTTTATGGAAAAATGCTTGAAATGAATTCCCCAAACCTCTGCCAACGCAGACCAAAGGTCAGCGTTGGCAGAAGTTTGGGCTTGGTTTTCTTTACTTATATTTTCTATAATCATTTCATCCCTTCAGGATTTTAAAAAAATTCAAGAAAAATTATGTTTCAGCTTCTAATTAATTTTTTACAGTTTGATTCTGATTATTTCGAGCAATCAACAACATTATAGCATTTGAATATTTGTAAAACTAGTTTTAGGTAAAGAAGCGGATATTCGAATAAATATTTACTTTAATGTAAATCCTTATATGAGGCAGTGTTCGATACATCACTTTTCATAGCAAGGATTTTCCAAAATCTGTTTTTATAAAAGATTCATCTTGATTGATTTTAATTGGGAGGCAATAAATGCTCCCCTTTTGAATTTATTTTGCTTGAGGCTTGTTATTATTGAGTTTGTAAATACTTTGTGTTCGATACATCACTTCTCAAAGACCGGATTTTAAAATGTCCAATAATCAGTAAATATTCATATTAATTGAATCCAGATTTTTTACGAAGAAATGGGACGTTCTTATTTATTCAACTTACTAAATTCCCAAAATACTGCTACCTTGCGTAATACCATGATAGATCAGGTTCAGGGCAGTGGCATTACAACAGAACAGCAGAAGAAAACCTGGCTGATTAACTGGTATTTTGCGAATGATCCGATGGGTTCTATTTATTTGGCCACCTTACGTAATCCAAGTATTGT
>JAIYDG010000728.1 GCA_027487625.1 Bacteroidota bacterium | reverse complement strand
CTTTGACACCATTTCCATCTAGTATTGTTTTGTACAAGGTTTGAACCCACAACCTTCCAATTACGAGTCGAGTACGCTAACCACTAGACCGGACTTTCGCCCTACAAAAATCATTGTTAGTCAGCTAGGACAATAAATTTGAAAATGGGGGCACACAAGTGACAGCGGGTCTGTTTCACAGTTTACTAACTTTTGGTAACAAATGAGTTTTAACAATTAAGCTTAACGATTAAGAAAACAATTATAATAAGCAAAAAAGGCAATTATAATAAGCGAAAATTAATAATCGTCATTTTCACTTATTATAATCGTTATAATCTTTAACGATTATAACAAAACGATTATAATAACCGGCAACTTTTGTTAAGGGTAATTAAGCCATTAAAATGTGTTTGCTAAAGTCTGCGGATGAATTTGTAATAAAAGTTGGAAAAATGAGTCTATAAAAGCCATTCTATTTCCGGTAAGCGGATCATTTGTTAAGAAAAGTTGGAAAACTTAGAAGAGTTGTGTCACAAAGAAAGCAAGATAAAATTTTTGATTGGAATTTTCAGAAGACAAAAATTGCCTCTAATTGTAAAAAATACCAAAATCATGTTAAATTCCGAAAGTCTTTTTTCTGTAATAATTAAAAACAATACAGTTTTTTCTTTTCAGACAAATAATTTTCCATCCATTAGCTGAACTGTACTTGGCACCCACCGATGTCTTAAGCAGTATGAATCTGTCCATTTAAAAACATCAAATTTTTGAAATATATTCAGAAAAAATAATTCGTCACACCTTAGTATAAATTCATTTCTATTAATAAAAGTTAGGAAATTTTAAAAACAAATGCTAAAAAGGTATTTTTAGTAGAGCAAAACTAATTAAAACTTGTTATTTCCACCTATTACTGTAAAAAAACGCTTATTAATCGTTAATCATCAATTGTTAACGTTAACGAAACTGATTTCACCTCAAACTTATATTCATCAATTCTCCTTTTATAGTATGAATTTTTCTTACGAACGTAAGTTTTGGCAGCTTAGGAATTCCCTAGGGTAAAAAACCATTAATTTGGGCATTGTAAAATGTTTTTATAACAGAACAATTATTTCAAAACATTTAAAAAGTTAACTATCTGGCTAGGCAGGTATTTCACAGATCGTTGTTCCAATTTAAAGTTTCATTTTTATAGTAGCTAAATGATGAGAACAATCAAAGCTGGTGTCAATTTCATCAACATTATACGCACCCACTTTTTTGTATCATTTGGACACTAGCTCACACATATGTAATAGACCTTATGAAAGTAGGGACACACTAGCATGTAAAGGTGTCCCTAAATTCCTCCTTATGCTAGCCTACACGATAGACTTAGCTTATGTCATACTGTTACCCTACTTTTGGGTATCACCTCAAAGTTAAAAAAAAACATTGAAACAAAAATCACATGTTACACTTTCAATTTTTAGATCCCATCAAAAAGAGCCTTTAAAATTCGATTTAGTAATTGTCCTTGATATGGCAGGGATCTTTACCATTTGGCAACTCCTCAAATCAGGCAAGTAAGACATCACCAATCTCAAAAAAGTGTATAAACATGACGGTGTGTATTGTGAAAGTCGATAAAAGGAGAATTGATGAAAATAAGTTTGAGGTGAAATCAGTTTTGTTAACGTTAACAATTGACGATAATAAGCAATTTTTAACAAAAATAGGCGGAAATAACTAGTTTTAAAATTAGAGTTTTCCAAAACAAAAAATGTTCATGTGACATATTGTGCCCTTCCCGTAAACTGGGTGAAAATATTCCCCAAGATTTTAGTTCTATTTGAGCACACTAAGGCATGTTAGTCCTTTCTTGCAATGAGAGTGTTAATCTGTGGAAATATCATATTAGTTGATATTCATCTTAAAAGTCAAACAAAGGCTAAGTTCTGTTTCGCATAATAGTTTTACTTGTTCCTGTGTCGTAGTAGTTTTGCATCGTAAATACTGAAATTAAATTTTGATTCAATTAAAATCAAATAATATTACAGATTTAATCAGAGAGATAAGAAACTGCTCTTGGACTTAATTTCCTCAGCATTCAAAAATGGCTAAATGATTTTATTTCTCTCAAACAATTTAAAAAAAGGAATTTTATGCATTTTAAAAGGCCAAATGTCAACCCTGTAATGTTGTGATGGCGTTTGTTTTAATTCAAAACAAAAGCCATCAAATTTTTTAAATAATATGTATTTAATTAACATTAGTGTCTGTTGGGAGGGGAAGGCCATTTGGCCTTTTAGAAACTAGGTTATGTTTAAAATGTATAAATTTGTTCGATATTTTACAATTAATTTTTGTTCCTGAGTTATGTCATCAAAGGAAAGGAAAATGCTTGGACAAAAAAAGGCTGGATAAGCTTAATCTGTTTTGTGATTTCTTCTTTTACCAAAATGTTTAAACTGGATTTCAGTTCAAATGATTTCAAGAGAAAAGGTTAAGAATTTTTCTCACCCTTTTTGCCTCAATAAAGAGAATAAAAACTTTTTCCCTCTCAAGGAAAGAAATATTTGGGAAAAAACCTCACTAAAGATACTACAAAAAAATACCTTTTTAGCATTCGTTTTTAAAATTTCCTAACTTTTAGGATTTATGAGTCTAGACTCCAAAACTATCTGCACATATGTATTTTTAGAGTGGTCAGTCTAAGGCCCTGCGAAACTGGAAAATTTTCCTTAAGACCTTATCGAAACGATTACGGAAATTAACGATTAAGACGAAACGATTATGGCAATTAAAATTTTTCAGTTTTGTTAACTTTAACTATTAACGATTAAGGATTAATAAGCGATTTTTAATGAAATTAGGCGGAAATAATGTGTTTTAATCGCCAGTTTTGCTAATAGCAAAACTGGCGATTAAAAATCGGGTTAACGATTAAGGTTAACGATTAGGCTTAACGATTAATTTAGTCCTTTCGTTAAGGCTTTACAAAACGATTATGACGATTATTTTTGCTATTAAAATTAGCGAAAATAATCGCGATTTAACAATTAAATGATTACAGCGAAACAATTACAACGGAACGCAGGGCCCTACTGGTCACATTTTTTTTCTCAGAAATCATTTAAAGAAACCAACAAATAGCATTCATTCCTCTGTTGCTGTTTTATAATATTAACTTTTTAAATGTTTTCAGGTTCTAGCAATCTGGTTGCCAGGTCAAAAAAATTAAAAAGGCCAAATTTTGCCATAAGCAGTTTCAAAAAGGACAAATCCTGAAAAAATGATAAAAGGCCAAATTTCCCTCAAAAATTTGTTAAAATAACTAAATTAAAATTTAGAATTTCATAAAATGGTTGAAATTTGCTCAGATTTGCTCAAAACATGCCTTTTAAAATATACTATTTTTTGCCAACATTCAAAAAAGGCCAAAAATGGTTAAATGACCAAACCATTTAATTTCTGGCAAACAGTTTCAAAAAAGAGCAAATGGCAACACTCTCAAATGACTCGCAAAGATAGGCTTCAAGAGTAGAGCAGGTTTTATTCTCGTTAACGTGCCGTCTTCTCATTGAGTAAATTTTGTTGGATAGTTTTTTAGCAACAATTGTTTCACAATTTCTTGGGCGTTCATCTTGTTCACTTGCTGAAAACTGGATCATAATACGTTTGAGGTATTCAATTACAATTCCTCATAAAATAGACAATAGATGACAATAATAAAATACTTAATTTTTGGGTCACAAACAAAATCTCATTTTTGACGAAGAGTGACCCGCTGAACTAGCTTCCATATATAATAAAAAAGTGAAATATTTTCTTTTAGTAAAATGAAGTAGCTTTTTCAGAGGCCCGAAGGAACCCGGCAAATCCCTTTGACATTAGTATGCGGTAAGGCAATATTGTGTGGCTCTTGCTTCCCTCTCTCTCCTTACCCCGTTTAAGAAATAAATAAAAAAACATTTGTGTATACAAATTCTTGTCAATTAAATTTTCGACTAAATTACAGTTAAGGGTTTGGGAAGTGTTCACAAATTTAGAAGAAAGTAAATTCAATTTTTTCACATGAGTGTTGAAGCCAATTTGGCTGAGGCAAAAACAGTACCTAGCCTTTCTTATGTTGAACAGTTTTTAAAACAAATACCTGAGGAAAAGAACAAAGAGTCTGCAAAATTCCAATTAATTTAATAGTTTTGTTAAAAAAATTCACGCGGTCAGTGATTGAGAAGGGTCAAGCAAAAATGTTGACTAT
Source organism: Bacteroidota bacterium (assembly GCA_027487625.1). Lineage (GTDB taxonomy): Bacteria > Bacteroidota > Bacteroidia > UKL13-3 > UKL13-3 > CAISCU01. The sequence continues at coordinate 1,076 of JAIYDG010000728.1, read as the reverse complement.
AATAAGATGATCCACTGCACTATTTATTGTATCTGTTTAGCCCGAGCACTGATGCAATAACTGCTCAAAAAAGCTAGAACATTTTTTGTCAGGTTAGGTTCCTTAATTAAAAATGATGTAGCTTTTTGTAACTAATTAAATGCATGGTGAAACGGCAACCTCTTAGCCCTCCAAAAATAAGGCAATTATAATTCGTTATTTTCAAAAATATTCAAAATATTTGATTATTTTTGTACAGTGATTCTGTACTTCAAGTATTTTTGAGTCATTTTCGTGAATTCAAGTTTCACATTTACTTCCGCATTTGTTTCGCGAAATTTTTGCGAGTACAGAGCCACTGTATATATACGAGTTAAAATTTGAATAAGGAAAAAATTTTGTTTCGTCTTTCGCAAAAACGGAAAATCCGGAAAAAAAATCCTTTTGCATTCTACAGGAATCAATGTCACCATAAATTTTAATATAGGCCAAAATATGCTCATCAAAACGCGGGCCAATACTTGCACTGGAAAGGCCTGAACTTTTTTTTTTAGCTTAAGATGGTCTTCTTGACGGTTGATTCAAAGTTTACCCGACCCTTTTTTGTCAAAAAGTAAACTTTTCCTCTAGGAGAAAAATGTTTACGGTTTAAAGGTGTCAAAACAAGGTGCTCAAGTAGTGTTGCTCAATTTGAAAATTTATAAGTAAGGTTTTTTCCCAAATACTTCTTTTCTTGAATTGAGAGAACCACATTACAATAATGTCGTTAAAGCTAAACGGCTAAAAGTTTTGAAAAACAATTTTGAAAAAAATTCTGACTTTTGTAAAGTACTAAGACTTAATGTTGAAGACAAGCGAAAACTATTAAAACAAGGGAAAAGTAAGTAACATCGAATACAGGAACATCGAAAAATGTTATCATTGAAAAATGTTATCATCGAAAACGGTAACATCGAATTTAACTTCAAAAACGGTAACATTGACAGTAAAACAGGGTCAAACGGGGTCAAACTGGGTCATAGCATCCCCTATCATCATCAGCAGGGGACCCCCCCCCCCCACGGGGGACCCCGTTTGACCCCATGTTTGACCCCGTT
>JAIYDG010000214.1 GCA_027487625.1 Bacteroidota bacterium | reverse complement strand
GTACCTGTTGAATTATTAAATCCAAGAAATACTTGGTCTGATAAAGCAGCTTACGATGCTCAAGCCAACAAATTGGCAAACATGTTCGTTAAAAACTTCGAACAATTTGCTAATGGTGTTAGTGAAGAAATCTTAAGTGCAGCTCCAAAAGCTACTCAAAACGCTTAATATTTTTTGATAAATATTTAAAAAGAGCTCCCAAGTGGAGCTCTTTTTTTTATCTTTTCACCAAGTTTATTTTTATGAGTCAATCATTGTTTTTTCATCCTGATTTAAGTTTAAAAAATATCATATTACCCGAGGAGGAATCAAAACATCTGATTAGGGTTTTAAGAAAACAAAAAGGAGATATCATTCAATTAATGGATGGAAAAGGAAATCTTGCTTTAGCCAGAATTGAAGAAGATCACCCAAAAAAATGTCTTTTATTGATAACTGAAATCAGCCTAAAAGAAAAAAACAGAAACTACCATTTTGAATTGGTTATAGCACCAACGAAAAATATGGAGCGAATTGAATGGATGCTTGAAAAATGTTGTGAAATTGGAATTGATGTTATTCACTTTATCAACTGTGAAAACAGCGAACGTAGCAAATTGAATTTAGAACGACTTGAGAAAATTTGTATATCAGCTATCAAACAAAGTAAACAATTTTATTTACCTGAAATTCAGCCTTTGGTTGATTTTAAAACATTTATTGAAAAGTCGAAAAGTAAAGATTCAACAAAATTAATTGCTTGGTGTGAAACCAACCAAACAGAAACCATCCAATCCAAATTATCAAAAATCGAAAATCAACACCTCATTTTTATGGTGGGACCAGAAGGCGATTTTAGCAACAATGAAATTAATATAGCAAAAGCGAATGGCTTCACTGATGTATCATTGGGCAATAATATTTTACGTACTGAAACGGCAGGTTTATATGCTTGTGTAGCTGCGTCTCAATTACTTTAAGATTATCAACGAAAACTTAGTAAATCATTAGAATTCTTACTGCACCAGCATAAACTTGGTCCACATAAACTTCAACTACATAAAGTCCCGGATATAAACCTGCGCTTTGCCAATTGGCAGGAATTTTAACCAAATCTCCTGTAAAATTACACTCAGAAGCTGGTACAACAATACTCTCCATTAAAACTGGATTTGAATCTAAAGTACTTAAACGTAATTCTACTTGTGATAGATTGACATCCGCTGCACATTCAATAGTTGTATTGATTATTGAACTTGCTAAACTAGCAGGATTTGGAAAAACCCTCACATAATTTTCTGTTGAATATGAATAAACAGAAGCTTGCTCATAAGCACCAAAATCAGGAAAGGCACCAGAAGGTCTTTGTTTTGATTCAATGTCTTTATTTGCAAAAGGATAATTTGTTACCACTGATGGAGGTGCTGCATCAACAGCAGGAGAATTTGAGTTTAAAGCAAATTGATCATTTGAATAGGAAACAAAATCTATTGTTGTTCTTTCGTTGCTATAAAAATTTGGTCCATAAATAGAACGAGAGTTTAATGAAATAAAAGCTGGAGCATTCGCTTGACTGTATCCTGGAACTGAATTAGAACTATAAATTCCAGAAACCGGATTAGCATTAATTGCAGCAGCTGAATCTATTACTATTAAATTATTGGAAACAAAACTATTGCTTACAAAAGCAAGTGAATTCATATTGATTCCTTGGGGTGCAAATGAATTGTATGGAGCTCCAACCTTGTAGGTTTTACCAATAACAATTGTATTATGTACAACTACAAAAGGCAAACGAGGAACTGTAGTATCCTTACAAACTTTATCGTTGATATAAATTCCATATAAAAATGTACTACCAGTTAAAACACCATTAACATAAGTACCTTGTGACTTTTTAGACAAGCCTGGGTTTTGAATTACATTATTATAGATGTTAGTACCTGTACTAAAACTAACAATACTAGCTCCCATGCTATTTTTAATGATGTTGTTATATACTTTAGCAATGGTTGGCTGACCTACAGTAATTCCGCCCATTTGAGACGACTGATCGGCATAAGAATCGTTTGTTATATAATTTGAATAAATTTCACAATCTTGAGACATGGCCACTTGAATTCCATCCCAACCAGTTGAATCTATTATGTTTTCATAAACACGAACACCAATAATTTTATGAGGTTTTATAAAAGTAATTGTTGAACCACAAACCAATCTTAAACCAGCACCATCATAATAACCAGTATTTCCAATATAAAAAGCTTCAGTTCCCACATGATGTATATAGTTATGATGGAATTTCATATCATACATCGTAAAGAAAGGATAAGTTGACAAATTCGCGCAATTAGGGTCAGTTTTTGCTGCAATTCCAATAGATCCCATATGATCAATTTCAAGGCCTTCTGTTTCAATATTACTTGAATAAGCATCAATTCCTAAACCTGCACCAATAGGAATATAAGAAACACGAATACCATATGGATAAGTTGAATTTGAGCGACCGTTAATATGTAAATACCTGCAATTAGAAATAGCCAAACCATAATAACCACCAACAGGTTTTGTGATGTTTACCATACCACTTCCATTTTTTATGACGATTGGATTTAAGCTATCACCAACCATATTTTCAATTTTTAATGGACCACGAGTTCCATTGGCAAAAATCAAAACATCACCGGCTGTACTATTGATTTCAAGCAAATTGTAAGTTACTTTTGAAACACCTGGAACCAAAGTAGCATTATGTCGCACCATGCTAATTCCACTGCTTATAGTATAGGTAAAACTAAATCCACTTAAAACCGAGCAAAAAACAAATAAAAATGATAGTATTGAACGTTTCATATGTCGCAATAAAAAAATAAAGATATATAATTTTAAGAAAAAATAGCAATTCACATAAAAAATGAAGCAAAAACATTTAATAATCCTGCCACTCCTATTGATTTCCTGCATATTAAGTGCGCAAACAGGAGCAATAAAAATTGCAAGATTAAAATACAATGGAGGTGGAGATTGGTATGCAAACAAAACGAGCTTGCCAAATTTGATTCAGTTTTGCAAACAAGAATTAAAAATTAACCTCAATCCTGAAGAAGACGTGGTAGAGGTTGGTAGTCCTGACATTTTCAATTATCCATTTGTTCATTTAACAGGACATGGAAATATAATTTTTAGCAATTCAGAAGCACAAAATCTAAGAAATTATTTAATTGGAGGCGGATTTTTGCATGCCGATGATAATTATGGTTTGAATACATTTTTCAGGAGAGAAATGAAAAAAGTATTTCCTGAATTAGATTTTGTAGAAATCCCCTATTCGCATAAAATATACCACCAAAAATTTGATTTTAATTCAGGCTTACCCAAAGTGCATGAGCATGATGGAAAACCTGCACAAGGATTTGGTTTATTTTATGAAGGAAGATTGGTTTGTTTTTACAGTTATGAATGTGATTTAGGTAATGGCTGGGAAGACAAAGAAATTTACAATGACCCTGAAAGCGTGAGATTAAAAGCCCTTCAAATGGGAGCTAATTTGATACAATATTGTTTTGTGGAGTAATGAATTCAAATTTAACTATAACTTGAACCTTTTATTTTTCAGAATCCTAATAAAGTTTAAACTTATCTAATTGAAATATTACTTAAAAATAGATAAATAAGCAGTTTGAATTCTAAATTTTAATTAGCTAAATTCGACTTATGAAAAATGATGATGAAATCTTAGAATCTATTATAAATAATGGCAAAATTGGACCATCATTATTGTCTTTATTGTCAAAAAATGAAACAAAAGAAACACTATTAGGGAATATTGCAACTGCAACTATAATTGCAAGTTATAAAGCTCGTGAAAAAGCTATTCAAACACAAATACCCTTTATTGAAGAAATCGATGGCACTTTATACTTAATTGAGCCGAGCGGTGAAAAAAAATTCATAAAAAAAATACAAAAATCCAAAATAAATTTAGACCAAACTTTTATTTTGGATTAAAATGTCTTCTAAGAGATTGAGGGTATTTGCCGGACCAAATGGTTCAGGAAAAACGACTATCATAAAAAGTTTACAATCAGAGATACCGTTTGGCGTTTATGTAAATGCTGATGATATTGAGAATTTTCTAAAAGAGACTAATGTTTTACTTTTCGATACTTATCAAGTTTTAATTTCAGAAGAATTAATTGTTAAATTTTTTAAGGAAAGTCAATTCTCGCCAATAAAGCGAAATCAACTAGATTTATGGAAACATTTACATCTAAAAAATAATATACTTTACATAGATACTTATATTGATTCTTACTTAGCGGCAGACTTAGCAGAATTTATAAGAATACAACTAGTTTCAAACAGCATGTCTCTAACTTATGAAACAGTATTAAGTCATCCTGCCAAAATCGATTTTATTAAAACAGCAAAACAATACGGGTATAGAATCTATCTCTATTATATAGCAACTGAGGATCCCGAAATAAACATTAGCAGAGTAAAAATTAGAGTTGCACAAAGAGGCCATAATGTTAACCCTGAGGTAATTAAAAAAAGATACCATAGAAGTTTAAATTTATTAAAAAGTGTTGTTAAGGAAAGCAACAGAGCATATTTATGGGACAATTCTAGTGAAAATTGTATTCTTATAGCAGAAATTACAGATGGAAACAATGTTTCAATAATAGACAAGTCAAATGTCCCAAATTGGTTCATTGAAAACTTAACAAACCAATCCTAATGCTATTTTATTTAAAGGACAAAAGAAATTTAAGTTGAATAAAAGAATCTTGAAAAATTTTAGATTCTAGAACAAATAAACAATAAAAAGGGTGGTTGTTTAAATATTAAAACAACCACCCTTTTTATATTAATTAGATAGAATTTTACCCCAAAGCTTTAATCTCAGAAACTAATTCATTCAGTGCTTTTTTAGCATCACCAAATAACATACTGGTTTTAGGTTTATAGAACAATTCGTTTTCAATTCCGGCATAACCGGCTTTCATACTTCTTTTGTTTACAATAACATGGTGTGCATTTTCAACATCTAGTATTGGCATTCCGTAAATTGGAGAACTTGGATCTGTTTTAGCCGCCGGATTTACAACGTCGTTTGCTCCTACTACCAAAACAACATCCGTTGTGCTAAACTCCGCATTGATTTCTTCCATTTCAACCAATTTATCATAAGCTACATTACTTTCTGCAAGTAATACATTCATATGACCCGGCATTCTACCAGCAACTGGATGAATGGCATATTTCACTTCAACTCCTTCACTTTCCAACAACAATTCCAAATCGTGAACAACGTGCTGCGCCTGAGCAACTGCTAATCCATAACCTGGAACAATTACTACCTTTTTAGCATATTTCATTAATATAGCTGCATCACTAGCTGTTACTTCTTTAATAGTTCCTGTTGCACCTGCACTTGCTCCAGAAGCAGCTGCAGAACCTCCTCCAAAATTACCAATCAATACGTTTAATAAAGAACGGTTCATGGCATTACACATTACAATGGTTAATAACGTACCAGCAGATCCAACTAGAATACCACCAACTAACATTACTTTATTATCGTAAAGGAAACCGCCACAAGCAGCAGCAACTCCGGTGAATGAATTCAGTAAAGAAATTACAACCGGCATATCTGCACCACCAATTGGTAATACAAATAAGATTCCATACAATAAAGACAGTGCTAAAATTGCATAAAAAATGGTGATTGTATTAGCACTTTCACCCATAATATCCCAATAGGCTAATCCTAAAATTACAGCCAATAAACCTATGTTGATGAACTGTTGTTTGCCAAATGATTTGTCTTTTACATTACCACTTAATTTACCCCAGGCAATCATACTTCCGGAGAATGATACTGAACCAATCACCATGCCTATGATGATAGTAAATAAAAATCCTTTTGGAATCTGACTAAAGAAATTAACACCATCAGCCATAGCATCTGCTGTATGGGTTGAGGTAAGATGTCTGAATTCGATAATTGAAATTAACATGGCACAAGCACCACCCATTCCATTAAATAAACTCACCATTTCAGGCATAGCTGTCATTTGAACTTTTTTTGCAGCCAGCCAACCAACTACTGTTCCAACCAAAAGGGCACCAAAAATAAAACCAAGGTTACCAAGGTGTTCACCATTGCTATCAGTATAAAGGAAAATAGTTCCAAAAATTGCCAAACCCATTCCAAAAGCAGCAATTAAATTTCCTTTTCTAGCTGTGGATGGATTTCCTAAATATTTCAGTCCCAGAATAAAGGTAACTGAACCAATTAAGTATATAATTTGTAGTATATATTGTTGCATGATACTTTGTTATTAATTGAGCTAAATGATTCTATTTTTTCTTTTTAAACATTTCAAGCATTCTGTCGGTAACAACAAAGCCCCCGACAACGTTTAATGTTCCAAGTACCACTGCAAAAAAACCTAATATGAGAGAAACAATTTCATGGGCTTGACCCATTACAATAATAGAACCAATGATTACTACTCCATGAATAGCATTAGCACCACTCATTAATGGCGTATGAAGTACACTAGGGACATGACCAATTAATTCTATTCCTACAAAAATCATTAAGATGATTAAGTAGATTAATTGAAGATTGTTATTGATAAATTCGAGCATGTTATGATATATTATTTAATTAAGCCTTCAAATTTTTACCTTCATGAGTTATAAGCGTTCCTTTGGTGATGTCTTCTTCAAACTCATATTTAAATCCATCTTTTGTAGCTAAATGGTTTAATAAATTTTGGATGTTTTTTGCATACAATTCACTTGCGTTTTGAGGCAATGTTGAAGGTAAATTTCCAATACCAACTAAACTTACACCATGTTTATTAACTACCTTATCCAATTCGCTCAATTCACAATTTCCACCCTGTTCAACAGCCATATCAACAATAACTGAACCGAGCTTCATGTTTTTAACCTGCTCTTCAGTAATTAAAACTGGAGCTTTTCTTCCCATTACTAAAGCTGTTGTAACAACTAAATCAGCCTGATATAAACTTTTATTTACGGCTTCCTTTTGCTTTTCAAGGTAATCAGCAGAAACTTCTTTTGCATAACCACCTTCAACTTTAGCAGCTTCAGCACCTTTTACTTCAATGAATTTTCCTCCAAGAGATTCAACTTGTTCTTTGGTTTCAGGACGAACATCGGTACATTCTACAATAGCACCTAATCGTTTTGCTGTGGCAATAGCCTGTAATCCAGCAACACCGGCTCCGTAAATCAGAACCCTTGCTGGAGTAACCGTACCAGCAGCTGTCATTAACAATGGAAATATTTTACCGAGATGAGAAGCACCTAAAATAACAGCTTTATAACCAGCAAGATTAGCTTGAGAACTCAATGCATCCATATTCTGAGCGCGTGATATTCTTGGAATTGCATCCATGCTGAATGAACTAATTTTTCTGGCACGTAATTCCTCAACTAATTGCGGATTATTAGCAGCATACATATGAGAAATACTTGCAGCACCTTCAGGTAACTGTTGAATTTCTTCCGAAGTAGGCGCATTTACTTTAACTAAAATTTGAGTTTGACTTAGTACTTGATTAGCCTCGGCAAGCTTGCAACCAACTGCGGCGTACATATCATCACTAAAATTAGATGCATATCCTGCTCCATTTTCCACTGAAATTTCATGTCCAACTTTAATAAGCTGAGCACAAACCTGAGGTGTTAAGGCCACGCGATTCTCGCCATGGCGACTTTCTTTTATAACTGAGAGTTTCAAATTTTTAGGTTAATTAAAACAATATGAATCAAAAAATCTTTCCAAGTTTAGTAAAAACCAATTAAATAGCAGCTATGTTAGGTCAGGTCTTTTGATTGAAACATATCTAAATGAGGTTTTATAAAGGGCTTTGTCCCTTTAAAACCCTGAAAAAACTATTATTTAAGGGTAAAAATTAGAAAATCGAACAATTAAAGAAAAAAGAGGGCTGACAAAAATCATGTTAAAAATAGCTTACTCCAAAATTTATGCGCATCCACTTCCGGAAGGACATCGATTTCCGATGTTAAAATATGAATTAATTCCTGAACAATTAATGAGGTTAGGAATTGTTGAGGAGCAAAACTTTTTTGAACCACAAGTAGCTGATGATGAAATTATTTTACTTACCCATGATAAAGAATATCTGCAATCTTTAAAATCTTTAAGTTTAGATGAAAAACATATCAGACGAATTGGCTTCCCACTAAGCCAACAATTGGTGCAGCGCGAATTGATAATTTGTGCAGGTAGTATTCAATGTTGTGATTATGCATTGAAATATGGAGCAGCCATGAATGTTGCAGGCGGGACTCATCATTCATTTAAAAACAGAGGTGAAGGATTTTGTTTATTAAACGATTTAGCTGTAGCCGCAAATTATTTATTAAACAGTAAAAAAGCGGGGAAAATTCTTATAGTAGATTTAGATGTTCATCAAGGAAATGGAACCGCATCTATATTTGAAAAACAAGCCAATGTTTTTACATTTAGTATGCATGGAAAAAACAATTTTCCCTTCCATAAAGAGCAATCAAATTTAGATATAGAACTTAATGATGGATGTTCAGATGAAGTGTATTTAAGTTTACTAAAAAATAATTTAAAAGTAATTTCAACAAAATTTAAGCCTGATTTTGTGTTTTACCTGAGTGGAGTTGACATACTTTTTACCGATAAACTGGGAAAACTTAAAATAAGTGCTGATGCATGTTACCAAAGAGACAAGATAGTTTACGAATTTTGCAAAGCGATGAAAACCCCTGTTGTTACTGCAATGGGCGGCGGTTATTCAAGTAAAATTTCTGATATTGTAGATGCTCATTGTCGCACCTTTAGTGCGGCTGTTGAAACTTTTTTTTAATTTTTAAAAAAAAGCCTTGATTTTCTATTAGTTCGAAATTTATTTCACGACCCGAAAAAAAGTACAAGTAAGTGCTTGTGAATATAGAAATTTTTAACCTTAACTTTGTAGAAGAACTAACAACTGCAACATGACTAAAGCTAAACAACCGGCAGCAAAGAAGTCTGCTATCCCGGCTTCAAAAGTGGCGGCAAAAAGCGCTGCAACTAAGAAGCCAATCCTTGACGATGACGACGACGAGGATGATGATGACGATTTATTAAATGATGATTTAGAAATTGATTTGGATGATGATATCGAAATTGATGAGCCAGATCCTAAATCAATCAAACCATTTTTAGATGATGACGATGATGATTTTGATGATGACGACTTTTAATTAACGTCGTTTCCAAACTAGCGATGGGGTTTCTGCTAAATTGCTTTTATGCAGAGCCCTATCGTATATATAAAATCTATATCGACAAGTATCTGCAGCATTTGGTAATTGATTAGGTCCAATTTTCACTTCAATGTCACCGCGAATGGCCTTGTGCCTACCTTCAGGTGAAATGTTATCAAATCTGTAAGCATAAGATAATGTATCGAATGCATTAAACGGATTTGTCACATGTTTAAATACTCCTTTAAAACTTTCTTGGTATTCGAAATGAATATTATTGTAATAAGGATTTATTGATTTTCCGGTTGAATCAGTAACTGCATTAAAGGGAGAAAGCGTATCAGATTGGTTTAAACCTAAATCGCCATCACCATCTTTAAAAGTAAAAGTTAATATCATCATCGAATCAATTCCTAATTGATTCTGAACAAAAGCTGCACTTTTAAATTCTATCTGAGGGGTTTCAGGATAGATTTCCTTTTTTTTGCAGGAATGATTTGCAAAAACTAAAAGCAGCAAAACAAGTATATGTCTGAAATTCCTATAAATTGGTCTCATAAAATATTCAATTCAAAATTAAACAATTTTGAGGAATTGTGTTTGCAAGCTTTTAACTATCAATTCCATTCAAATAAAGTTTACAATCAATATTGCAGATTGCTTGGCATTAACGAAACAAACGACATTACAGATATACAAAAAATACCTCATATTCCTGTTGAATTATTTAAAACCTTTACAATCAAAACAGGAGAATTCGAATCTCAAAAAATATTTGAAAGTAGCGGTACCACAGGCATGTTAAATAGTAAACACCATGTTGCTGATTTAAGTTTGTACAAAGAGAGTTTTTCTTCTTGTTTTAAACAATTCTTTGGTGACATTGAATCGTATTGCTTTTTAGGATTACTTCCCTCCTACCTCGAAAAAAATAATTCTTCCTTGGTTTACATGGTTCAACAATTAATGGCAATTTCAGGAAATCCTAAAAATGGTTTCTTTTTGTTTGAACACGATGTTTTATTTGAAAGAATCCAATCTCTTGAAAAAAATAAACAGCCCTATATTTTATTTGGTGTGAGTTTCGCACTATTGGATTTCGCTGAAAAATTTCAATTCAAAATGGAATATGGACGAGTAATTGAAACTGGTGGAATGAAAGGTAGAAAAAAAGAAATCACCAAAGACGAATTGTTATCACAGCTAAGTAATAGTTTTCAAAGCACAAAAATTTCATCAGAATATGGAATGAGTGAATTGTTGAGTCAAGCTTATTCTTTTGAAAACGGACAATACCAATCACCGGCATGGATGAAAGTACAAACAACTGAAATTAATGACCCTGGAAAGTTTTGCAAAAAGGGAAAGTCAGGAATTATACAGGTAATAGACCTAGCCAACATTCATACATGTTGTTTTGTTAAAACAAGTGATATAGGAATTATTCATGAAGATGAAAAATTTGAGGTTTTAGGAAGAATTGATTACAGTGATATGAGAGGATGCAGCTTATTAATTAGCTAAGTACTTGTATATAAAGTGTTTGAACAGACTTAACTAATCGTCTGTTTTTTACTATTTTTTTCTAAGTTTGAGCACCAAACCAAACCTATAAAAAAATGACTAATTCTACACGCAGAGAGCACGATTTTCTCGGCGAAATGGATATCCCTAATGAACTTTATTATGGTATTCAAACCTTCAGAGCTAAAGAGAATTTTAATATCACAGGAATTCCCATTTCAAAAGAACCTCATTTCATAAAAGCACTTGGTTATGTAAAAAAAGCGGCTGCATTGGCTAATAGAGATTGTGGCGTTTTAGATGTTAAAGTTACAGAAGCAATTTGTTTTGGCAGCGACGAAATCATTTCAGGTAAATACAACCACCAGTTTGTATCTGATTTAATTCAAGGCGGTGCAGGAACATCTTGTAACATGAATGCAAATGAGGTAATTGCAAATATTGGATTAGAATATTTAGGTTACAAAAAAGGCGAATATGAACATGTGCATCCAAATAACCATGTAAATTGTTCTCAATCTACCAACGATGCTTACCCTACTGCATTTAGAATTGCATTGTATTTTAAGATGAATGAATTCATTGAAAAATTAGAGCGTTTACAAAAAGCACTTTGGGTTAAAGGAATTGAATTTGATAAAGTCTTAAAAATGGGTAGAACCCAATTGCAAGATGCAGTTCCAATGACCCTAGGCCAAGAATTTAGGGCATTTAGCACTACTGTTGGAGAAGATATTTTAAGATTAAAAGAAGCACAAAGTTTAATTCTTGAAGTAAATATGGGCGCAACTGCTATTGGAACCAGAGTAAATGCACCTGATGGATATGCAGAATTATGCGTTGAATACCTGGCAAAAGAATGTGGTATTCCTGTAGTATTAGCACCCGATTTAATTGAAGCTACAGGAGATACCGGAGCTTATGTGCAAATAATGGGAACATTAAAAAGAAATGCAATCAAACTTTCTAAAATGTGCAATGATTTAAGGTTATTAAGTTCTGGACCAAGAACCGGATTTAACGAAATTAATTTACCACCTCGTCAACCAGGTTCATCTATTATGCCGGGAAAAGTAAATCCTGTTATACCTGAAGTTGTGAATCAAACCTGTTTTTATGTTATAGGACAAGATTTAACTGTAACGATGGCAGCAGAAGCAGGGCAATTACAATTAAATGTAATGGAACCTGTTATTGCATTTGCTATGTTTACTTCATTGGAATATTTAGGAAATGCTATTGTAACATTAATCGACAAATGCATTGTTGGCATTACAGCCAATCCTGAAAGGGCGAGAGAAATGGTAATGAATAGTATTGGAATTGTAACCCAATTGAATCCAATTCTAGGTTATGAAGAAAGTGCTAGTATTGCTGGTGAAGCTTTACAAACTGGAAAAAGTGTACATCAAATTGTGGTTGAAGAAAGGAAACTTATTTCACAGGCATTATGGGAAGAAGTATTTTCTATAGAGAATTTAATCAATCCGAAGTTTATTAATAAGAAAGATTAGATAAAAAATGATAAAAAAAAGGCTCTATTGGAGCCTTTTTTTGTTAAAGTAAAAATGAATTGATTTAATAATAAAAAATTAATCCTTAAAAACCATATCCGGCAATACCAAGCGCACCAGAGCGAACTCTTACTCCATCAACAAAATACGCAGTACCACCTTCTGCACCACGAATAATTGGAGTACCACCATTCATGCAATCAACACCTAGGGTTAAACCAGCAATTTTATTGATACTTCTAAGAGGCATTGCACTTAATTGGTTTCGTTCATAAACAGAACCAACAGTTCCAAACAAACGAATCATTTGTTTTGGAGGAGTAAAAACAACCATTGGAGGTTCATTAACAGAATTAGATACATCTGTATTTAAATAAACTTGATGGTCAGATGAAGACTGCGCCCAGCCGCTTATCCCAAGAAACAAGGCGATTAAAAAAAAGAGGGCTTTCATAATATAAAATTAAGGAAAATAGTTGAGGCTGTCAACTTGTTTTATTGTTAAAAATTATTCAAATTGCATACTCTTAAAATTTCACTAATTGCTAATGCAACTTATGAATGTTATAAAACGTCTTAACAAAACATCTAAATAAACCAAAATGAAAAAAACACTACTTAGTTTGATGGCCTTATTGGCCGGAGTAGGATGCACATTTGCACAAGGTTATTACCACCTTAAGCAAACTGGCACATCAGCACCTTATTCTAGTTTAACTACACCTAATACAGTTGTTGTAGCCCAAGGTTCTAACAATGTATTATCTACTGCTCAAAATCTTCCATTTGCTTGGAATTTCTATGGTAAAGCCGTTACTGCTTACAAAGTAAGTGACAATGGTTATATTACTTTTAACACTACTACTCAAAATAGTGTAGGTGCGAATGTATCAATTCCTGATGCTGCTGCACCTTTAAATGCGATTTATGCATTTTGGGATGAGTTAGAATTAAAAGCAATTTCTGGAAGTGGAGTAAGAACTGAAGCAAGAACTTTTACTTATGGAACAGCTCCAAGTAGAGTTCATGTTATTCAATGGTTCACAGCTTCAAAAACCGGAACTGCTGCTGGAACTGCTAATTATATCTACTTCGCTATTCGTTTATACGAAGGAGCTGGATTTGATATCGTTTATAATGACGCAGCACCTTCAATCACTGGTTTATCAGGAACAATTGGTTGTCAAAATGAAGATGGTTCAGTAGCTACTATGGTTGCTGGTCCTTCAGCTGATTTTCCTAACAAACTTGGTGGCCAAGAAAATGCAACTGATAAAGTTTACAGCTTCATGTATGGAACTCAATCTCCTAATGATGCGGTTTTAGCTACAGTTGAATTACCAAAATTCGCTGCAAAAAATAGTTCAGTAGTTTTAAAAGGTACAATCATGAACTATGGTGCACAAGAATTAACTTCTTTCAAAATTAACTACAGTGTAAATAATGGAGCTACAAAAACTATGACTATTTCAGGTGTAGGTGTTGCAGCTAGCGGAGGTACTTTTGATTATACACACAATGCAACTTATACTCCGACTGTTTCTGGTAGTGATGCTATTAGAATTTGGGTTTCAGAACCTAATGCTGGAGTTGATGGTAACGAAGCAAACAATGAATTAAACAAAACTTTATTGGTAGTTGACAAAACTATGCCAAGAAGAGCTTTACATGAAGTATTCACTTCATCAACTTGTCCTCCTTGTAAGCCTGGAAATGAGCAATTAACTGCTGTTTTAAACGAAAAAGTTGGTAAATGGGCTGTAATTAAATATCAATACTATTTCCCTGGAACTGGTGATCCTTATTTCACTCAAGAAGCTTTAAATAGAGGTACTTATTATGGTGGTGTAAGCGCCGTTCCTAATATGTATATTGATGGTGGATGGAATGATAATCCAAATGGTTTCGACGAAGAAATTTTCGATCAATTCCAAACTATTCCTTCTTTATTAGAAATGTCAAGTTCTTTAACTGTTACAGGTAACAAAGCAGATGTTGCTGTAACTGTTACTCCAGTTGCTGATATGCCAGCTGGAAATTACAAACTACGTGTAGCTTTGGTAGAAAGAGAAACTGCTCAAAACATTAAATCTAATGGTGAATCAGTTTTCCATTTTGTAATGAAGAAAATGTTACCAACTGAAGCTGGTCAAGCATTTACTTTCCCTGCAAAAGATGCTCCTAAAACTGTAAACTTAACTTATAATTTCCCTGGTTCTTTCAAATTAGCTCCAAGTGCTAGAACTACAAGTACAATCTCTCCTACTGGTGCAGGTTATGCTGGTATCAATATCGCAACTGAAAACAGCGTAGAAGAATTTTATGATTTAGCAGTAGTTGCTTTCATCCAAAATGATGATACTAAAGAAATTTTACAATCTAGCTGGACAGTTCAAGATTGGGCTATCGGTATGAAAGAAAATGTTAAAAATGCTAACGATTTCTCTGTTTATCCAAATCCTGCTAATACTGCAATCACTATTGAGTGGAATGGTAACAAAAATGCTAGCTTCCGTATTTTGGACTTAAACGGTAAAGAAGTTATGAGCAACAACGAATTGAGCATCAATGCTCAAATCAACGTTGAAGGTTTAAACAGCGGTTTATATTTCATTGAAATGGTAGATGCTGGTAAAACTATCACCAAAAAAATCAATATCATTCGTTAATCGAAATTGATACTTAAAAAAAGGCTATATCCAATTGGATATGGCCTTTTTTGTTTTATAGAACTTATGCAAAAACTTAAGAAATTTATTAAAGACTATATAAACGACTTATCTGAATCAGGTGATTATTAT
>JAIYDG010000588.1 GCA_027487625.1 Bacteroidota bacterium | reverse complement strand
TTTTTGATTTTGTTATGCAGCATTCCTGCGTATTACTACTTTATGGATTACATCTGGATTTCGGAATTAAATGAGCACAATAGAATCATCGCTGAAAAAACCAAGTATAACCTCAACGCGATTGCCAATCAGGATTCTACGCTTGCTCAGACGATAGGACTCTGGAACAAATTACAGCCCAATACTGATCTCCAACCCACTCCGACCATTCAACCCGACAGCATTTACAACCTTTATAAACAAAAGCCCCATGCGCCCAATCAAGACATTGATCGCTTTCAAGGTTTGGTGACGTATTTCAGTATTCAAGGTCAACCCTTCAGGTTCAGAGTGGAAACCAACGTTGAAGAATCGTACGAAACCATTTTGACAATCACCGGAGTTACCCTGGTGTTTTTTATTTTTTTGGTGCTTGGGTTTATTTTAATCAACAAAAGAATTTCTGCACGATTGTGGCAACCATTTTATGCTACCCTCCAAAAACTTCGCGCATTCAGCCTGGATAAGCAGCAAAGCATCACTTTCGACCCGGCCAATATTGCTGAATTCGAAGAGTTAAACCAGGCTTTAAGCAGCTTGATTGAATCGAATTTAGGCGTGTACAAACAACAAAAGGAGTTTACCGAAAATGCTTCGCATGAGTTACAAACCCCCATCGCAATTGTACAATCCAAACTGGACTTGTTGCTGCAAAATCAAAACCTTACCCAAGAGCAGTCCAGCTACATCGATGAAGCCAACCAAGCTTTGGCCAGAGTATCGCGCATCAACAAAAACCTATTGCTATTGTCTAAGCTGGAAAATGTACAATATGCCCGCCAAGAAAGCATAAACCTGAGCGAACTGCTCTCCGATACAGTTTTGTTGTTTGCAGATTACGCGGAGGGAAAAAATATTGCCATCAACACGATACTTGAACCCGGTGTATCTGCGACTGGCAATAAAGTGCTGGTAGAAATTTTGTTGACCAACTTGATTCTCAACGCCATCAAACACAACGTTGATCATGGCAGCATCCAAATAAAGCTCTCTCCTGATCGACTAGTCATTGCTAACTCAGGCACTACTGCCCTGCTTTTTGACCAATTGTTTAGGCGTTTTGGACGTGCATCTACGCACACACCAAGCACTGGACTAGGACTGGCCATTGTAAAAGAAATTGCCACCAAGCATAATTGGACAATCTGCTACGAATTTCAAGGCAATTGGCACTATTTCTCCCTTATTTTAACACCATAACAAGGGTTCCAGCAATGATTAAAACTGCCCCGATGGCGGTTTTTAAGGACAAACTTTCACCCAAAAAAACAACCGATAACACGATGGTCAAAGCTACGCTCAGTTTATCGACTGGAGCCACTTGAGACACATTGCCCAATTGTAACGCTTTGAAATAGAATAGCCACGATAAACCCGTTCCAATTCCCGAAATCAGCAGGAATAATAAGTTTTGTTTTGACAAAGTTTGGATGTCTTTTGCTTCATTTCTGAACCATACAATGCCCCACGCAAGCAGCAAAACTACCACAGTCCGAATAGCGGTAGCGAGATTTGTGTTAACATTTGTTACCCCTAACTTGGCAAAAATAGCGGTTAGTGAAGCGAACAACGCTGATAAAATGGCATAGACCCACCACATAGCTTTACAATTTATGGTTTCCTCAAAACTTTAAAATCTAAAGTTCAGAATTTATTCTAAATCAGCACCCAACTTTGTGCCAATAACCTAAAAATACAAACATGAAAAATCTGGTATTGATCCTTATGATGGTTCTGGCAACAATAGCCTGTGCCCAAAAACAAGCTGAGTCAAAAGTACCTGAGGCAGCAAAAACTGCCTTCGCAAAATTGAATCCAAGCATTGCTAAAGTTAAGTGGGACAAAGAGGAAAGTTCTTACGAAGTAAATTTTAAAAACGCTGCTGGTAAAGAAGAATCTATACTATTTGATGCGCAAGGTAATGTACTGGAAACCGAAGTAGAAATTGCCATAACCGATTTACCAGACCCAGCCAAAGCATACTTGGCTCAACAGTTTCAAAAAGCCAAAATCCGGGAGGCAGCCAAACTAATAGATGCCAAAGGAAGCATTTCCTATGAAGCAGAAATCAAAGGCAAAGACTTTATTTTTGACGCTCAAGGAAAGTTAAAACAATAGTTCAAGTCCTAAATCTGTAAGTAATCATGGGTTTTTCAAAATATCTTTTAATCTCCCTATTGGTTTTTCCAGCATTGTTAGGCGCTCAAAGCGCTAAAGCCACCCTTTCGGGCATGGTAAAAGACGCGGCTACCAAATCCCCTTTATCGTTTGTAACTGTGATGTTCAAATCAGCCAAAGACAGCAGCCTGATCAGTGGCAGCATCAGCAACGAAGAAGGGCGTTTTAGCGCAACAGACTTGAGTAGTGGAACGTACATCCTGGAACTGAGTTTAGTGGGGTACCGCCACATGGTGCAAAACATTGAAGTGGGCAAACTGAGTTCTTTTTTAGACCTCGGCATAATCGAACTTCAAGCAGAGGCCATCCAATTGGGCGAAGTAGTAGTAAGCGGTCAACAGGATGAAGTAAGCAGTCGCATGGATAAAAAAACCTTTTCCTTGGCCGACAACCTCAGCCTCAGTGGCGGCTCGGTGCTGCAAACCATGCAAAACCTACCTGGTATCACCACCGACAACGATGGTAAAGTGCTACTGCGCGGCAGTGATAAAGTCATGGTACTTATTGATGGCAAACAGACTGCCCTGACGGGTTTTGGCAATCAAAAAGGTTTGGACAACATCCCCGCTTCGGCGATTGAAAAGATCGAAATCATCAACAACCCTTCTTCAAAATACGACGCCAACGGCAACGCGGGAATTATCAACATCATTTACAAAAAAAACAAGGAAGAGGGCTGGAATGGAAAAATCGGGGTCATGACGGGACTGGGTGCGCTATGGCCCAAAGCTGAGAGCTTGCCCGAAGTACGACCCCAATACCAGGCTACACCTAAATTTAATCCCTCCTTGGCGCTCAATTATCGCCGCAACAAAATTAATGCCTTTTTACAAAGTGACTGGTTGTTGGACAAAACCTTGAACCGCAACGAATTTACTACCCGCATTTACGAAGATGGCAACATCATTCGGCAACAAGTGCAGCGCAATCGCATCACCACGAACATTGTGGCTAAAGCTGGCCTGGACTACAACATTACAAGCAACGACGCATTGACCATCGCCGGATTGTATAGCAATGAGCATGTGTTGGACGATGGTGACATTCCCTACTTCAACGAGGATTTATCCACCCGACGCCGCCTTTGGTTGTTCCATGAAGATGAATACAATACGGCCTTTACGGCGTCGGCAGTGTATCAACACAAATTCAAACAGGCGGGGCATATCCTCAATATGAGCTTCAATTACACCTTTCACCGCGAGGATGAAAAGTATTTTTTGACCAATCGGATGCCGACCTTCACAGGGCGAGACACGTTTATGCTCATCGCTGATGAAAGCGTCAGCGACTTGAATGTGGACTACGTAAAACCCCTAAAGTATGGTCGTTTTGAGTCGGGGCTCAAGCTACGCAGACGCTACATCCCCACCAATATGCGTTTTATGCCAGGTCTCAATTCGCCACTTGACACCAACGCTGCGGGTTGGGCCAATTACGGCGAAACCATCCCTGCGCTGTATGGTAATTACGTTTACGAGCGCCGCCATTTTGAATTAGAAGCGGGTCTGCGGGTCGAATACGTCCAATTAAGGTACACTGTAAATCCAGACCACAATACCTACAAAAGTGATGGCTACAACTACATCCAGCCTTTTCCAAGTGTACGGTTGAGCTACAACCTCAGCGACCACAACAAATTGTCCTTGTTTTACACCCGCCGAGTAGATCGACCCGACGAAGGGGACATCCGCATTTTTCCCAAATACGATGAACCCGAAATTTTGAAGGTAGGCAACCCAGCGTTGCGGCCACAGTTTACGAATACTTTTGAATTGGGTTATCGCAGTTCCTGGCCTAAGGGCTACTGGTATTCTGCCTTGTACCACCGCATGGTTGATGGCACCAAAGTGCGAATTGGTACCATTGTGCCTGGCAGTACGATCATTTACAACATTTACCAAAACGCTGGAAACAGTTACAACACTGGTTTGGAGGGAGTCGTGCAGCAAAGTGTCAATAAGTGGTTTTCGGTCAGTGCCAATTTGAATATATACCGCAATGTCATCGATGCATTTACGGTAGAAAACAAATACCCGGTTCCTTTAACTTTTTCTTCCAATAAAGAAACCTATACTTCAGGTAGCGTCAAATTGAATACGTCTTTTCAATTGCCTAAACGAACCGAAATCCAAATAAGCAGCATTTATCTTGCTCCTGACATCATTCCGCAAGGCGAGATTGGCGCACGTTTTTCGGTCAATATCGGGATTAAAAAGACCATTCAACAGGGCAAAGGTGAGTTTTACTTGAATGGAACGGATATTCTGAATAGCTTGAAAATTCGTAAAACCATCACTGGAAACGGGTTTTCGTATGTGACTACGGATTATTACGAAACACAGGCTTTTCGGGTGGGGTATAGTTGGAAGTTTTGAATAAAGACTGATTTTCATCAATCTGCAAATGGATGAATGAACGAAAGCGCCGAGGCGCTAAATTTCCGCTCAATGATCTTATCAAAAGATGTATCTTTGACCAGGAAATCTGAGCACTCATGCGAAAATGGCTATTGATCTATCTGGTCTTAAACCTCCTGGCAATCCATTTGCCAAAGGAGTATGCCATTTCCCTATTTAAGCTGGGCAATCTGTTGGTACATTTTCACCAACACCAGCACAAAAGTGCCGAGCACAACTTTTTCCATTTTTTAGCAGACCATTACGCTCGGCATGAACACCACGATGCCGACCACGAAAACCACAAAAATCTTCCCTTTCACCACCATCAAGGGGATTCAACCATTTCGGCACTTGCCCTGGTTTTTTTCTTTACACCACCTAATCTTGAAAAACCGCTTTTTTTGAACGGTGCTCAGATTGCCGTTGTACAGAATTTTTCAGATCAAGATTGGTTACCCTCCCACGCGCCTGGAGACATTTGGCAGCCACCCAAAGCTTAATTTGCCCTTCTGAGCCGCACGATCGCTGCGGCTACATTATGCCATTTAATTTTTTGATTTCAATTGTATCCTAATGAAAAAGTCATTGCTGCTACTGGCAGCGTTGTGCTATCTATTGGTGGCCTGCAACAGCAATTCGCCCGAGGCGGAAGCTGATCACGCTCACGACGCCGAAGGCAATCACCTTGTCGAATCTGCACTCGAACCCCTGGCGTATACCCTTTACACCAGCAAAACCGAGCTTTTTGTGGAATTCAAACCCTTGGTGGTAGGAACCGAAAGCCGTTTTGCGGCACACTTCACCGCGCTTGGAGATTTGTTCAAAGCCATTGGTAAGGGCACCATCAAACTCTCGTTGGTTGCTGAAAATGCCCGCCAATCCATTACAGCTACGGAACCAGAAGTGCCTGGCATTTTTCGCTTGCGCATGACGCCTGAAAAAGCCGGAAACTACAAACTGGTTTTTGACATCCAAACACCCGCCTTTACTGATCAAATCATCATCGAAAACATAAAAGTTTATCCCGATGAAAAAACCGCAATCGCCCAACAACCCGCAGCGTCGGGCGGCGGCAATGACATCACTTACCTGAAAGAACAGGCCTGGAAAGTGGAATTTGCCAATGCGCCCGCTCAAATAGAGCCTTTTAGTGAAGTCATTCGAACCGGAGGGCAAATTCTGGCTGCCCCTGGCGACGAAGCTGTAGTAACCACGCAGATCAGTGGGGTTATTTCATTCACGGGTAAAAATTTTGTTCCTGGCAGTAGCATTCCCGCAGGCATGTCACTTTTCACCGTAAAAAGCAATGAGGTAGTGCAAAGCAACCTGGGCGCAGAAGTGACCAAAGCAGAGACGGATTTGGCTACGGCCAAAAAGAACTTTGAACGTGCCAGTGAATTGATCAAAGACAAAATCATTTCCGAACGGGAATTTTTGGAGGCTCAATTGCGCTATGAAAATGCCCAAACACAACTCAAGGCCGTATCCGTTTCCAGAAATTTCAACCAAAATCGGCAAAAGATCACCGCACCGATGGGTGGTTTTTTGAAAAACATCATGGTGGAAAACGGGCAATTTGTTAGTGCCGGGCAACCCCTGGCGACCATTGCCAAAAACAAAAAATTGCTCTTGAGGGCCGATGTGTCGCAGCGCTATTTCCCAAAACTTGCAGCGATTACGGCAGCCAATTTTAAAACTACCGATAGCGAACATGTTTTTAATACCCGCCAATTGAACGGCAGGGTCTTGTCTTTTGGTAAAACGGCGTCGGCCAATTCACCCTTCGTGCCCTTTACTTTTGAAATAGACAACGTCGGTAATTTCATTCCCGGCTCCGTAGTAGAAGTGTTTTTGCAAGCAACTTCCCAGCCCGCTTTGGTGGTGCCTGTGACCGCATTGCTCGAAGAACAAGGTGTTTTTTACGTGTACGTGCAAACCGAAGGGGAAAGTTTTCAAAAAAGAGAACTAAAAATTGGAGCCTCCGACGGCCTACACGTACAGGTGCTTTCCGGTGTTACGGAAGGCGAGCGGGTAGTAACCAAGGGAGCTTATCAAATTAAATTGTCAACCGCGTCGGGTACTCTGCCTGCGCATGGACACGAACACTAAAACCCCCAAATCATGCTGAATAGAATCATCGATTTTGCACTGCAAAACCGCTTGCTGATCATCGTGGCTTCGGTTTTGTTGCTGGTGTTTGGGTCTTATATTGCTTCCCGAATGGAGGTTGATGTATTTCCCGATCTTACTGCGCCAACCGTGGTGGTACTCACCGAAGCACATGGTATGGCCCCTGAAGAGGTCGAAAAACTGGTGACTTTCCCTCTGGAAACCGCAGTGAACGGCGCCACCAATGTACGCCGGGTGCGCTCTTCTTCTTCGGCAGGTATTTCGATTGTATGGATAGAATTTGAATGGAATACCGATATTTTTAAGGCTCGACAAATTGTCAACGAAAAAATTGTTGCCATCAGCGAACGGCTCCCGACTGGTGTAGGCACTCCAACCATGGCCCCGCAAGCGAGCATCATGGGCGAAATCATGTTGATCAGCCTAACTGCCGACAGTACTTCCCAAATGGATTTGCGCACCATTGCCGATTGGTCCTTGCGTCCACGGCTGTTGGCCACTGGTGGTGTAGCTCAGGTAATCGTCATAGGCGGCGAGTACAAGCAGTACCAAATCCTGGCTTCTCCCCAAAAAATGAACTACTTCGGGGTGTCCTTCAATGAGCTTTTAAAAGCCTGCCAGGAAGCCAATGGCAATTCATCTGGTGGTTTTTTGAATGAATACAGCAACGAATACATCGTGCGCGGCATGGGCAGAACCAGCGACTTGGCTGAACTCGGAAAATCGGTCATCAAAACCACCGCCCAGGGAACCATCAAAATCGAAGATGTGGCAAAGCTCCAAATTGGTGCTGCGCCCAAAATCGGCGATGGTTCACTACGCGGCAAACCAGCGGTTATCCTCACTGTGATGAAACAACCAGCTACCAATACCCTGGTTTTGACGGAAATCATCGATCAGGCTGTTGCCGATTTATCGAAAACCCTGCCTTCCGATGTTCACATCAACACCCGTATTTTCAGGCAAGCCGATTTCATCAAAGCGTCCATCAACAACATTCAAAAAACGCTCCTGGAGGGTAGCGTTTTTGTGGTGATTATTTTGCTCTTGTTTTTGATGAACTGGCGTGCCACGCTCATCTCCCTCTTGGCCATTCCCATTTCACTGATCGTCGCTATTTTGACCTTGCGTTGGTTGGGTTTTACGATCAACACCATGAGCCTGGGAGGTATGGCCATTGCCATTGGCGCCTTGGTGGACGATGCGATTATTGATGTAGAGAATGTATTCAAGCGACTCAAGCAAAATGCAGTATTGGCACCCGCTGAACGGAGAGGTATTTTAGCCGTGGTTTTTGATGCTTCGGTAGAAATTCGGACGAGCATCATCAATGCCACTTTCATCATCATTGTCGCCTTTGTGCCACTGTTTTTTTTGTCGGGTATGGAAGGTAAACTTTTGGCACCGCTGGGTATTGCCTTCATTGTGTCCTTGTTTGCCTCGCTGATCGTATCCATTACCCTCACTCCCGTACTGGCAAGTTATTTGCTGTCGAATGAAAAAATGCTGTTGCGGCAACACGGTGAAAGTTGGCTGGTGCAACGATTACAAGGTGCGTATGGCGTGCTGCTAAAAGCGCTTATGCGTGCTAAGACGCTCATCATTGTGGGAGCTTTGATGCTGCTCGGGGTGGCAATATATCTGCTTTCCGGCCTGGGACGTAGCTTTTTACCAGAATTCAATGAAGGCTCGCTGGTTATTTCTGCAGTTACTTTACCAGGGATTTCGCTGGCAGAAAGCAACAAAATTGGCAATCGAGTAGAGGCAGAACTGCTCAGCATCCCGGAGATTCAGACGACTACCCGCCGCACGGGTCGGGCCGAATTGGACGAACACGCTCAAGGGGTAAATGCTGCCGAAATTGACGCCCCTTTTGTACTCAAAGACCGCACACGTACTGAATTTATGAAAGAAGTAAGGGCCAAATTGGCCAATGTGTCGGGTGCCAATATTACCATTGGTCAACCCATTGGCCACCGCATCGACCATATGTTATCCGGCACGCGGGCCAACATTGCCATTAAAATTTTTGGTGCGGATTTAGCAAAGCTATTTTCGCTGTCCAACGAGATCAAAACGGCGATTGAAGGCATCGAAGGCCTGGTGGATTTGAGTGTGGAGCAACAAGTGGAGATTCCTCAAATTCAAATCAAAGCCAAAAGAGACCTGCTCAGCTATTATGGCATTTCTATTGGTGCCTTTAATGAATTTGTAGATGCAGCATTTGCCGGGGAAAAAGTTTCAGAGATTTATGAAGGCAGTAGGAGTTTTGACCTGATTCTCCGCTTTGACGACGCCAATCGAGGTTCCCTGGAAAACATCCGCAATACCCTGATTGATGCGGCAAATGGGCAAAAAATCCCTTTACACTACGTTGCCGATGTGGTCAGTACGGCAGGCCCCAACACCATCAACCGCGAAAATGTACAACGCAAAACAGTGGTGTCGGTGAATGTAGTAGGGCGGGACCAAAGGAGTGCAGTGGAGGAAATTCAACGTGCCGTAGCCGCAAGTATTCAACTACCCGAGGGTTACCGCATTGAATACGGAGGCCAGTTTGAAGCCGAGGCTGAGGCCTCCAAAACCCTGATGCTTACTTCCTTGCTTTCCCTTTTGGTGATTTTTCTGTTGCTGTTTCAGGAATTCAAAGACTTGAAAATTGCTTCCATTATTCTACTGAATTTGCCGCTGGCCTTGATTGGAGGCGTATTCAGCATCTGGTTGACTTCCGGTATTTTGAGCATTCCCGCCATCATTGGGTTCATCACCTTGTTTGGCGTAGCCACCCGCAATGGTATTTTGTTGGTGTCCCATTATCAAACCCTGGCTGCCGAAGGGAAATCCTTGTATGACACCATCATCACTGGGTCAATAGACCGATTGAGCCCAATTTTGATGACGGCACTTACCGCAGGGCTTGCCCTGATTCCACTGGCCATTGCTGGAGATTTGCCTGGCAATGAAATCCAAAGCCCTATGGCAAAGGTCATCCTGGGTGGTTTGCTTACTTCTACCTTGCTCAATGTGTTCATCGTGCCCGTCGTCTATTTTCTCATTCATGCTAAAAAGGAAGTACAATGAGCCGCATAAGCATATTAATCAAGCTGTTGATCTTGCTTCTGGTTGTGAATATCCAGGGGCAAAGCAATCTCGAAAACGTTTTGGCTTCCATCGAAAAAAACAATAAAACGTTGGTTTCTCAGCGCCAATATTGGGAAGCCAAAAAACTGGAATTTAAAACCGGGCTGACGCTCCCCAATCCAACCGTTCAAGGCCAATACCTGCTCGGCTCACCTGCTACGGCTGGCAATCAGACCGATTTTTTTGCGGTGCAGCCTTTTGATTTCCCTTCCGTCTACAAAAAGCGCAAAGCGCTGGCACAGGCACAAGGAGCTTTGAGCGGAAACAAATTGGCGGAGTTGCGGAAGGATATTCTGCTGGAAGCTAAACTTAGTTGCCTGGAGTTGGTCTACCGTCAGCAATTGCGGCAGCACTTGAGCCGTCGCCGCAGGAGTTTGGAAACTTTGCAACGCGACTTTGAAACCAAACTAAGGCAAGGTGAAGGCAATATCCTGAACGTCAACAAAGTCAAATTGCAATTGCTGGAAACGCAGCAGCTGGAGCGCGAAAACAACAGTGCCGAAGTTCGTTTGCAAACTTATTTACGCGAACTGAATGGAGGCACCACCGTCGTTTTTGTGGATACACTTTATCCCACTTTGCCCGCTGAACAAAGTTTTGAACAACTCGAACAAGCCGCTGAAATCGTTGATCCTCTGCTCAAATCCTTGCAGGAGGAACAACAAATTGCGCAGCAGCAACTCGGCTTGAGCAAAAGCTGGAGGCTACCCAAATTTGAACTGGGCTACCACTATCAAAGTATCCTGGGGCAACGTTTCAATGGTTTGCATGTGGGGCTGAGCTTACCTTTGTGGGAACACAAATACCGCATGGAGCAGCAAGAAGCGCAGGTGCAGTTCAGCGATTTGCAAGTACTGACCCACCGCAACGAGCACTACCATGAACTCAAAGCTTTGTACGAAGAACAAAGGGCACTACAAGAAATGCTGCAACAATACAACACTGCCCTGAGCGGCATCCAAAGTATTGCCCTGCTGGACAAAGCCCTGGCTTTGGGCGAGATCAGCACTGCGGAGTATTTTTTGGAATGGAGCTTGTACCAAAATGCACAATTGCGGCAGCTGGAAACGGAGTGGGCGTCTCAGCAATTGGCGGCAAAATTGTATCAGTTTTTGTTGTAGGGTTAGAAAGGGTTTCTACAGGACAATCACGATGCGCCGCCATTCAGGCGGCACACCGTGATTGAATTGTTGGATGATAAGTAATGCAATATTGTAAGTCCGGTGTTAATTCTGAGGGAAAACTGAGGGCTGTTCTACTCATACCCCAAAACCTCTCGCACACTTACCCGATTGGCTTGATAAGCGGGTACCAAACTCAGCAGTAACGGCACCACTAAAACAATGCCCAACCAAATAAATGAAAGCGCTGCCAACTTGCGCCAAGCGTTCCTCGCCAATGACAAGCGCTTATTTTTGGAGATTTTGCCCACACAATCCATTGCCAGCAAAATGTTTTCCAAAACCGTGAGTGTGGGAAGGAGTTGAAAAAATTGAAAAACGATGCCCACATTTTCTCCGCGCCAACGCACCAGTTGACCATGGCAACTTGGCGATAAGTAATTTAGACTGGTCTAAAATAAATTTTCAGCTAAACGAAATATATTTATCTTTGTACCAAGATAAACCACTTGGTCATGGGAAAAAACTTCATTTACCTTTTATTGACCCTCTTTTGCTGTGCCATTTGGTTCAGCACCTGCGAAAAAATCCTACCTCCCGCTCCAGCTGAAAACGAGCTGCTCGATGGCCCCATTCCAGGACTCACCGGAGCCGAAAATGCGCGATTCTTAAAGGGAGACATCGCATTCAATGACGAAATTTTTACCCCTCAAACGGGTTTAGGACCTTTGTTTGTGGCTACTTCCTGTGGCAGTTGTCATGCTGGAGACGGCAAGGGCACTCCGTTTACCACCCTGACCCGTTTTGGCCAAACAGACCATACCGGCAATCAGTTTTTACACCTTGGTGGCCCTCAATTGCAACACCGTGCCCTGGCTGGTATTCAACCGGAAGGCGTCCCCAGTGGGGCAACTTTTGCAAAGTTCACCCCACCTGCCAATACAGGACTGGGCTTTTTAGACTTTGTGACGGACGCCGATATTATGTCCATGGCCGATCCCGATGACGCCAATGGCGATGGAATTTCGGGGGTGCCCAATTGGATCAACTTGCGCGGATATGTAACACCCCGTGCAAACG
>JAIYDG010000530.1 GCA_027487625.1 Bacteroidota bacterium | reverse complement strand
ACCTACCATAAGCCTCAAAACTTTCACCAATCTGAATGGCAAGTTCACGGGTTGGAGTTACAATTAAACTTCTAACTTTTCTTCTTTTATCAAAGCCTTTATTGGCATATAAAATTTGTAGAATAGGAATAGCAAATGCTGCTGTTTTACCAGTACCTGTTTGCGCACAGCCTAGTAAATCGGAGCCTTGTAATACAATTGGGATAGATTGTGCCTGAATAGGAGTGGGGTTTTTGTAACCTTCTTCTAAAAGGGCTTTTAAAATAGGATCAATTAAATTTAATGATTCAAATTGCATGAATGTTTTTCAATTTCATATGATGAACACGAATTTGTCCTCATAGAATCCTTGCAAGATAAGCCTTTTAGATTGCTAATTGCTTTTTCTGTTCTTAAACCATTCTTGTTGTTCGCTTTTATTTAAGAAAGTCCAAACTAAAATTCGACTTTTCTTTTGTCCTTGCGACATGTCAATTACCTTATATTCCTCACATTCTAAGCGTTCTAGTAAAGGTCTAACAGAAGAAATGGTTTCTTGTTTTGAAACCAAACTACTAAACCAACATACCTGTTTGGCAAACTCTTTACTTTCTTTAATCATTTTTCTGATAAACATTTCTTCGCCACCTTCACACCACAATTCTTTGTTTGTGCCACCAAAATTTAAGACAGGTTTTTTGATATGTCGATTTTTGAGGTTTCTTACTTTTCTTAAAGATTGTTCATTGGCTTCTTCTGCACTTGCATGAAATGGAGGATTACAAAGGGTGAAATCATACATTTCTCCTTCTTTGATGATGCCTTTGAAGTAGTTGCTTTCCTGTAATTGATGTCGTAATTCTATGGCATTAGAAAGATTTGAATTGTTTGAAACGATATCTTTTGCATGAGCCAAAGCTTTTGCATCAGTATCGGTTCCAACAAAATTCCAGTTGTAAATTGATTGACCTAAAATTGGATAAATACAATTAGCTCCAACTCCAATATCTATTCCTTTCAAATTTTTATGATAAGCCAAATGTTCTGCCAAGTGGTGAATATAATCAGCTCTTCCAGGTATTGGTGGACATAAATATTGTGCTGGTAAATCCCAGTAATTGATTTGATAAAAGGAAGAAAGTAATGCTTTATTTAATGTTTTTACAGCAAGTGGGTCAGCAAAATCAATGCTTAAATTGCCATATTTATTTGGTTTAACAAAAGCTTTTAGCGGCTCACAATCTTCAATTAGTTTTGGGAAATCATAGGCTTCCCGATGTGCATTATTAGGATGTAGATTGGTTTTGGTACCTACAACTAAATTAACATTAGATACTTCCTTTTTCATTAACCCTTTCTCCTGCTGCTGTTATTGTTTCTTCCTGGTCCTTTTGAGAAACCTCTGCTTGCATTTGAATTACTTCTAGGTGAGCCATAAAACTTAGGTGCTGCTTTTTTAGCCGCAGTAAAACTACTTGCTTTTTTTGCTTTAGCAGCATCTGGTTTATCGCTTTTGTTAGCTGGCTTATTGCTAGCTGATGAAGGTTTTTTATCCTCCGAAGATGAGTTTTCTATCATTTTATATATTCCCGCCATTTCTTGTTCTGTTAAATCTCTCCAATCACCAACAGGCAATCCTTTAAGACCAATATTCATTATCCTAACCCGTTCTAATTTAGTAACCTCATAACCGAAGTGCTCACACATTCTTCTTATTTGTCTGTTTAAACCTTGGATAAGAATGATTCTAAAAACATTTACTCCTTCCTGTTTAACCTTACATTTTTTGGTTGTTACACCCAACATTGGAACACCAGCTGCCATTCCATTTATTACAGCTTCTGTTAAAGGTTTGTTTACAGTAACAATATACTCCTTTTCATGCTCATTACCTGCTCTAAGAATTTTATTTACGATATCACCATTATTTGTAAGGAAGATTAAACCTTGTGAATCTTTATCTAATCTGCCAATTGGAAATACTCTTTTACTATGATTTACAAATCTTACAATATTGTCTTCTACACCATCTTCTGTAGTAGATGTTATACCTACAGGTTTATTTAAAGCAATAAATACAATGTCTTCACCTTTTCTAGGTTCTAGGTTGATACCATTTACACGAACTTTATCACCTATACGTACCTGATCACCAACACTTGCTCTTTTTCCATTGATAAAAACATGGCCGTTTTCAATATACTTATCGGCTTCTCTTCTCGAGCATAAACCGCTTTCACTAATAAATTTATTTAACCTTACCGGAGCTAACTGCATGATTGAATTTTGTGGCAAGATAGCTATTCGAATGCAATTGTTATGTGGCACGCGATAAATCGGCGTGCGTACAGGGTGGTAATATCGCGAAGTGGCACGCGATAAATCGACGTGCGTACTGGGTGGTATTATCGCGATGTGGCACGCGATAAATCGACGTGCGTACAGGGTGGTATCATCGCTGTATCATCGCGCCAGTAGATACGCGATTTATCGCGTATCCGTAATAGATACGCGATAAATCGCGTATTTACGGTTGCATGATTTTTATAAATTGAATTCCTGAATTTGTTTCAATTTCAACCAGATAAATTCCAGTTTTTAATGATAGGT
Source organism: Bacteroidota bacterium (assembly GCA_027487625.1). Lineage (GTDB taxonomy): Bacteria > Bacteroidota > Bacteroidia > UKL13-3 > UKL13-3 > CAISCU01. Next base: position 18,114 of record JAIYDG010000530.1, on the reverse strand, counting down.
TTTCAAAATTAATCAAGCCTGCATTAGAAATGGTTTCTGATAAAACATATTGACCAAGAATGCTATATATCTTAAACTTCCCACTGGTTTTAAAATCTAGTTGAAAGAAATTGTTAGCATAATAAGTTTCATAATCAGTTGATTTTTGGGTTTCCAGAATTGATGCTGATTTGTCGCAATTGCCTTTATATAAAGTATCGTTGTTTAATGTAAAATAGTTTAACTGATAACTACATTCAGTACAACCATTTTTACAGAAAGGTGTAAATAATCCTGTATTCGGTCCAATTCCTTCAATTAAATAATTTGCTGAAGGAAAGTTTCTTGATGACAATTGCCAGCTTTTTAAACTAGTATTTCCTAAACATACGATATCAGTTTTTTCGAATGTTAATCCACTTACAGTTGAACAAGCAAAATCAAAAACTCCTTTGCTATATTCATCTCCTTTTATAATATTAAAATCATAAAGTAATTGATCATTGTTGTTGATGTCGATATAGTAAAATTTATTATTCTCAAGTCTGATGAAGGAATATTTAATTTGGATAGGTAGTTGAGTTTTTACCCAGCTAATTATTCCCATTGAATCTACGCGGGTTGAATGATTGGAAGCTACAGTTTCCTTTAGTTTCAGGTATTTTTTATTTGAAATGAAAGTATCAGAAACACCTTCAATATCTTTTACAGATTCAGTGATTATATTAATGGAATTATAAAACTGACTTTGGTTCCAGTGAGAAGTTGAATTTAAACTAATCTGGGCCTGAAGTTTCCCCAATAAAAGTAAAGTGGCAATAAATAGTAGTAATCTTTTCATATGTATTCTACTTTGTAACATGAAATTTAGGAAATTATTTACAATTTCGCCTTTTTTTATTGCAGCTTGATAAATTTTTTTGATGCTGTTCTTCGCTTCTTTTAAGATGATTTCTTCCGCAATAAGAATTAAATCTTTGTTGATTGGAAGATTTTGTTTAATCAGTTCAACCAGTGCAAATGCAGCACTCCATCTAACAACAATTCCTTCATGATTGGTATTCTTTAATAGCTCATCCATTGCACTTTTTGCAAGTTGTGGATACAAAGAAATGGTATTACCAATTACTCTTGCCGACTCCCATTTTACTCTGGTTGTTTTTGATGATAAACTTGAAATTACAAATTTCAGGATGTGTTTTGGTGGGATACGCGATAAATCGCGCATTTACACGGATACGCGATAAATCGCGCATCTACACAGATACGCGATGAATCGCGTATCTACGACGGATACGCGATAAATCGCGTATCTACGATTCAAATGCATTTATTAAACCCATGATATCAATTTTATCCATTTGTAACATGGCCTGCATTACCTGATTGGCTTTTGTTTTATCGGGTGCATTTAATAAGCTGCCAAGAATGGGAGGAACAATTTGCCAGGATACACCAAATTTATCTTTCAACCATCCAAATCGTTGTTGTTCACCACCTTCTGATAGTTTTTCCCAAAGTTCATCAATCTCTTCTTGGCTATCACAATTCACAAAAAATGAAATGGCTGGCGAAAACGTAAACATAGGTCCACCATTGAGTGCTTGAAATATTTGTCCTTCAATTTCAAAAGTAGCAGTCATGAGTTTGTTGTCATCACCAATTCTTGATTCTGTTTTTATTTTACCGTTTTTAAAAACACTTGTATAAAAATTAATGGCCTCTTCAGCATTATTATCAAACCATAAAAAAGGAATTATTTTTTGCATAAATGTTTTTTGTTGGATGGGATGAAAATAAGGAATTTATCACGGATGCGCAATAAATGATGGATGGGCGATGAATGATGGAAATGCTATGAATGACGTATACGCGATAAATCGCGCATATACGGGGCGGGGCGTTTCCCATTCACGATAATACGATGAATGATGGATACGTGATAAACGACGGATACGCGATAAATCACGCATATACGGGGCGGGGCGTTTCCCATTCACGATAATACACGATGAATGATGGATACGTGATAAACGACGGATACGAGATAAATCGCGCATATACGGGGCGGGGCGTTTCCCATTCACGATAATACACGATAAACGACGGATACGCGATGAATCGCGTATCTACAACGGATACATTATAAATAACCGATACGCGATGAATCGCGCATCTACAACGGATACGTTATAAATAACGGAAACGCGATAAATCGCGCATCTACAATGGATACGCGATAAATCGCGTATTTACGCGTGTAATGGACGTTTTTTGATCATGCCGCCCTTTGTGTCTTTAATGCTGTGCATCACTACAAATGCTTCGGGTTCTATTTTTTCTATTTCGGTATTTAACTTGTTAATTTCTAACCTGGTTATCACTGTAAAAATAATATCTACATCAGCGGTTTCTCCTCTTTTCCCAAAACCTCTTTTGCCTCTGTAAACCGTAACTCCTCTGCCAATGGTTTCTATAATCATCAAACGCATGTCTTCACTTTTGTTTGAGATAATGGTTACACCAATATATTCTTCAATTCCTTCTACTATGAAGTCCAATGTTTTTGATGCCGATAAATAGGTAATCATCGAATACATCGCAATTTCAAGCGATAAAAAATATGCCGCAGTTGAAAAGATAATAATGTTTATTCCCATTACTATATCACCCATGGTTGTGCCAAATTTCCTGCTTAAAAAAATGGCCAAAACCTCTGTTCCATCAATCACAGCGCCGCCGCGTACAGCCATACCAATGCCCGCTCCTAAAAAGAATCCGCCAAAAATTGCCACTAGTAAATTGTCGTCTGTTATGTTCGGAAATTCTACCAATCCAACAACAATTGCTAATCCAGCTATTGCCAAAGATGTTTTCAATGCAAATACCCTTCCTAATGTTTTATATCCCATAATGATAAATGGAATATTTACCACAATAATCAATATGTACAATGGCACCTGAGTAATGGCTGATACCAACAAGGAAATACCTGTTGCACCGCCATCAATAAAATGATTGGTCAATAAAAAACCTTTCAATCCAAATGCAGCCGAAAAGATACCGATTGTAATCAGCAATAAATCTTTGATACCATGTTTGATGTCTATTGCTTGTTTGTCGTGTTCTTTTCCCATAAATTATAATTTAAAAACCAAAGATATACATTGGCTGCAAATCAAACCCCTACGTAATATTGTGCCATCAAAACTGACAATAAAAATGCATTATCCGTACATACGCGATTTATCGCGTATCGATGCGGATACGCGATGAATCACTCATATACAACGGATACGCCCTGAATCGCGCATATACCCTTTAATGAGGTGAATGAAGACCAATTTTATTTCCTTCTGAATCTATGAATGTGGCAAAGTATCCGCTTTCATCAGCGTGAAGTGTCTTTGGAATGAGGATTTTTCCTCCGCTTTTTTCAACCTTATCAAGAATAATTTGAAGATTGTCGCCAGCATTTAAATAGATACTTACTCCATCTGCAGAAGGTTTGTAGCCTTTTGCTTTAATAATAACTCCTGTAATTATTTGACCCTCGTAAGGTAGAATGCCCATTTCCATTTCAGGCATTTCCATTTTCTCAATTTTGATGTCCAAAATATTTTGGTAAAAATTGATAGCTCTGGAAATATCTGTTGCCGGGATTTCAAAAATTGCGATATAACTTTTCTCCTTATTGGGTTTAGTATTTAATAGGGTGTCTTGGTTTTGATTACTAGGTTCTTTACTCGACTTATTGTCGCAAGAAGTAATTGAAATTCCTAGTAAGAAGGATAGCAGTAGGATTAAATGTTTATTCATGGTTTTGGTTGTTAAATGTTATTTTCGATATAGAACGGATACGCGATGAATCGCGCATTTACGGGGCGGATACGTGATGAATTACGCATTTACGGGGTTGTATAACAGAGTATCCAGTAATATGGCAGATTGAAAAATGTAATATCGTCACTAATGTCTTTGAGTTTATTTCTTAAAAATGTTTCAGAAGGAAAGTTTTTTAAAACCAAATGTGTTGTATTGTCTTCAAGTTTTCTTGTTTGAAAACTATTACCATGTTCATCTATTTCTGTAATAGGATGATTACTGCTTTCAACATAATTGTTATCTATAAAAACTACTGTAGCACCTGGACTAACTAAACTGTTTACAGTCGAAAGAAATTTATCCAGGTCTTGCAGTAAGATATGACTCCAAATAAAACCTCCAAACAAACTTTCAAATTTGTCTTGAACAGGGAAATTATAAATATCAGCTATTTCAAATGAAACCTGTTTATCCCAAAAGTCCTTTTTCCTTGCAATATCAATTACAGATTGATTGATGTCTGTAGCAAGAATAGAATTGGCTGTTACAGCAATTTTCTCTGTCCAAAAACCTGTTCCACAGGCTATTTCTAAAACTTGTTTCTCTGTAAAAATCTCCTGTAAGATTCTTGTTGCAGCTTTCAAATCTTTCTGTCGTTCGGGCTTAGCATATATCTTCTCATATTCTTTTGCCCTGTCTTTGTAGTAGGAAACTAAATCGGTATTCATATTTCAATCAAATTTAATTTTGTGTGTTTTTATACCCGAATTTCTCACTAATCAATTTCCTTTTCATATATAACAGGTTTGTTCCTTGGTATAACTCACAAACCTAAAAATTTCTTTTGTTTGGCCATTGTTAATGTTTTAGTATTTCCTTTTTCAGCTTGATCAATAGATTTATCAATTTTAGCAAAAAAATCTTCTTCACTTAGTAAAGTAACATCATTTGAGCATTCAATCACAAAGCGAACATTTATCTCTTTTAATAAAGAGATTAGTAGTGACTTTTGCTTTTCATTTTTTGGATAAACTGTCATCCTTTCCATTACCAATTGCTTAATGATTTCATCAATGAAGATACAATTTTTGTCTAATTAAAATTTCTAATAGTCCTTATTTTTTTGAATTTCAGTTAATAATAATGCGGTTTTCCATCAAATCTGTTTTTTATCATATTGCTGCATTTCTTGATGCGATAAATTGATTGCATGCACGCGATGAATCATGGATACGCGATGAATCGTGCATAAACAATGGATACGTAATGAATCACGGATACGCAATTAATTGCGCATCTACAACGGATACGCGATGAATCACAGATACGCGATAAATCGCGTATCTACAACGGATACGCGATAAATTCCTGGGACGTGATGAATCGTGCATAAACGACGGATACGCGATGAATGACGGATACGCGATGAATCGCGTATCTACAGGGGGGATTAACATCCGCCGGCGCTGTTAGCAACATCAATCAATTTTAATAATGCATCTTTGCTTGCTGGTTTCGATAGATACAATGCAGGGGCAGAATTCGAATATTTTCTCGATGTTTCCATTAGGTAATCCAATTCCCCATCTCCATCCAAATCACCTACAAATATTAAACTGATGGCTGCATCATCAAAACTATCATGTGCTACTAACATGTCCATGATGTTTTCCCCGTTTTTGTCCCCAAACAACATCAATCTATACGACTGCATATCGTTAAAATTATCTGTTTCTTTTCCATCTCTAAAAGTGCCATTCGCAACTAATTTTTGTGTTTTTCCTTTATACGATAATTCCAATGTTCTACCAACTGGCAGCTCGCTGTTTTCAAACGATAAGGCTTGTACTTCACGCTTTTCTATAATTGGTGCACCCGATACTAAAAATAAACACGAATCCTTATGTTCCCAAACAAGCTGAATGTGTTCATCTCCCATACGATCATATTTAACTCGCTTGCCTTCAATATTCACTTTATCTATATAGTAGCCCTGTTCACCTTTAAACAATCCATATACATTTTCCTTAACTATTTGATTAAAATCATCTTCATAAATGAGGGTATTCGGCATCACCAAAACTGCACCATAATTTGAGTCAACAGGATAATCAAATTCTTGAACCATTTGTTCTCCCGCAATCGTATCAACAACATAAGTAGAATCCACAGCTTCCGCTGTTTCAACTTGTTTAGGTTCACCTGCACATGCGGCTAATAAAGCCAGTAAAATCAAAGTGTATATTTTTCTCATTTGTTTTTAAATTGAAGTCCAACTTCTGTTAATGCATCTTTTAATTTAGGGATGCTGCTTTTCCCCATGCCATGTAAAGTTAGAATATCTGCTTCACTGTATTTGGCCAATTGTTTGATTGTTTTAATTCCTGCATTCTCCAATGCCCTTCTAGCTGGAGCAGCTAGTGTGCTCATGAAGCCACTTGTAGGTTTGCTTTCTTTGGCGCATATAGGGCAAACCGGACAATCACTTGTTTTGGTAAATGGATGTCCGTTTTTGCAAGTTTTATTAGTGCTTTTGGGATTCTTTTTTAATTCAGCCTTTTCTAAATTTTGTTGAATCCTGTATGCTACAATTTTTTTAATAAGGTTCCATGGCATCTCTTCATCTATGGGAAATTGCACAGCACCTTTCGATGATTTATAGTTCACAAAATCCTTTTCAAAATGTGCAATGCCTGCCGCACCAGGGTAAAATCCAATATGATGTTTATACGCAGCATAATGCACCAAATTACCCTCTAGCTTAAAAGTGGGAATGCCGTAATTCATGGTCTCCTCGGCAGCATCGGGTAACATCGACGAAATAAACTTTCTTATCTCATTCAATATTTTCTGTGTTTCTTTCGGATACGATTTGATATAAGAACTTACATCAGCAGAAGAATTTTTCATAGTATAAAAATGGAAATAGAAAACCAATTTACATCATCGCAACAAAAGCAACAAAACAAAAATTAGACCAAAACAAATTAGACTAAACAAGCTGGAATGATAAAAAAAGAAAGATTGACAATTCATAACTAGTAAAATCGACTAACAACAAGATATTCTTCTTCTGGGCCTTGCCCCGCTTGAAGGCGGTGCCGGGCTATTCACTGCTATCTTTTTGGCCTCTCCCCAACAACATTCCTCGCTGATAAGCGAAGCCAAAAAGGATATCCGCTTCTATCCCTAAGGCAGAGGAACATTTCGTAGTTTTTACACGATTTCATTTACAACAAAAATTTCTTGATGCAACTTTAAAACGACATTCAACTACCACATGATACAACAAATTATATCAATGAGTTATTAGGGTTTTCTTCTTGATACTTGTAAGATTATTTGAAAGTGAAATTCTTTTTGTGTTCGGATGAAAAACAGAAACCTAGTATTTTTCTATTATGGATGTGATTGAAATACTTACATGTTGTAGTATTCCTAAACGCTATTGGAGCGATTTTAAAAAGAAACTTACTTTAGAAGGGAGTCAGTTGTACGAAAATATCGTACAACTGAAAATGGAAGCTATTGATGGTAAAAAGGGAGAAATTGAATATTTAACTACCAAAGTAATATAGAACAAAAATCTCTTGAATCTTTCTTCAGATATAATTTCTATCGTATCATAAAACAAAGATTGTTTAAGTAAACTTTTAGCGTTTGGATTATCCTATTAAATAAGAAAGAGGTAAAATTATTTAAAAGCAAAAAGGTTAGTTCACATTGGAATAAAACGGTTACAAATTGTAACCAGTTGAAAATGTAGAAAAATTGTTGTTGAACGAAAGTTTCGGCAGCTACTTTTAAAATTTCAAATAGATTTTATTGTACTTGTTATCATTAGCTATGGTTTATTGAATCAATGCATTAAATGTTGGCTATGCGCAATAGGCCCTAGAAAGCCAATATTAATAAGGCTTTCAGCCCGCAATTACATTGCGGGCTAAGATTGCAATTTTGTTCTTGAAATTAAACTATTGCCAATAGTATAGTTTCATAAACCCAACATTCCAAACCTATGATAACTGAAATCAAAACACTTCAAGATGTAAAATTTTTCGCCCAACATCTCACTAAAATCGAAAGATTATCATTTCATCCAGATGATGAATTTTAGATTATATCAATTTTAAAACAAGGGAAAGATTTTATACTTATGATGAAGCTATCCTAAGAAATAAACTGATGGATGAATGCTTCCAAGTATGTCATCAAGAGAATACCGATATCTATGAGCTCATGTATCCTATTTTGATGGAATCAATACATTAATTTCTCCAATTATTACCTACCAAAATTAAATAGAAATGAATATGCAAAATTTAACTTATGATGACCACATGTTAATTAGAAAACATCCTAATTATCGTTACACTTTCATGAATGAACAAGAGCTAAGGGAAGAGCTTAAAAAATGGTGTAGAGAAGCTATTATTGATTGGCTAAAATGGAACGACAGAAACGGCATCTATGATGATGAACAATGTATGGATGAATTGGGTTTCATCATGACATATGAGCAAGGGGTTGAGCTAATGGTTGGTCAGATTATTCAGAAAGATTTCTAAGATTTAACTTTCTTTGAAAACTAATTTAAAAGCAATTATTTAAGACATAAAACTTCTGGCAACCTATTTATTGAATAGATTACATCATTTTATAAAACTAAAAGGTGTAGAAAAAATTAATTTTATTCCAGACAAGTTAATATATTCGCTAAAATAAAAAATCTTGACAAAATTTGATGTATATTTTTCAAAGGTTGCTTTAATGGATGCTAATGAAAATATATTTGGTTCTATTGATTCTTTGGAAAGTGTAAATCTCTTTTTTACAATTATTTTCAAATGGGAGACACATGTTACTTATATACCGAACTCAAAATCGACCAAAATCAATAATTTGATAATAGAAAACTTTTAAATCTAAAAATAACTTAACAATGCTTAGAAAGAAGACATATATTGACCTCTTCGCTGGTTGTGGTGGACTTTCTCTAGGGTTGTATAATTCAGGGTTATGGAAGGGTAAATTTGCTATTGAAAAAAGTCCAGACGCTTTTGAAACTCTTAATTATAACCTGATAGAAAAGAAAAATCATTTTGAATGGCCAAATTGGTTGCCTAAACAAAATCATGACATCAATGAAGTAATTAAAAATCATAAGAACAATTTAAAATCACTACGGGGGGAGATTGACCTTGTGGCTGGTGGACCACCTTGTCAGGGATTTTCGACAGCAGGGCGCAGAATAGAGGGAGATTCAAGGAATGAATTAATAAAGTCTTACATAAAATTTATCAGACTGGTTCAGCCAAAGGTTATTTTTTTTGAAAATGTAAAAGGCTTTACTCAGAAATTTGATAAGAACAAAATTATGGGGAAAATTTATTCTGAATACGTTACTAATGCACTCGAATACGATTCTCCAAAAGGTGATTTCCAAGGTTATAAGGTTGAGGGGAAATTAATTGATTTTTCAGAGTTTGGAATTCCACAAAAGCGAACAAGATTTATTTTAGTTGGTATTAGAAAAGATATCGCAAATCAAGTAAATCCCAAAAGTTTTTTTAACCAAATCCAAAAGCAAAAGGAAGCATTCTTAATTAAAAAAGGAATAGGATTGACAAATTCGTTGGAAGATGCTATTTCTGACTTACTAAAAATAAATGAAGTTATTTCTCCAGATACAAAATCGTTTACAGCTGGATTATATAATCCTATTCAATCAAGTTATCAAAAATTACTAAGAAATAATGTTTATTCTGAAATCCCAGATAGCCATAGATTTGCAAAGCATAACACTCAAACATTATTGAAACTAGATTTTATTCTAAAAAATGCTCAAAAAAACAAAACTCTTTCTAACGAGTTAAAAGAAAAGTTTAATCTAAAAAAGAGAACTGTAATTCCTTTATCAGGTAAAACTCCGACTCCAACCATTACAACTTTACCAGACGATTATATTCACTACTGCGAACCAAGAATTTTCACAGTTAGGGAGTATGCCAGAATTCAATCATTTAACGATTGGTATGAATTCAAAGGAAAATATACAACTGGAGGTAAAAGGAGAACTCAAGAGGTGCCGAGATATTCACAAATTGGAAATGCAATTCCTCCACTTTTTGGTGAACAAGCAGGCTTTATACTTAATCAAATCATTTAGTATGCAAAATCCCTTACAATTTAAAATAAGCTCCGCTCTAAAAAATATAATCGGAAGAGATTTAATTACTGATGATTTTGTCGCTGTTTTTGAATTAGTAAAAAATTCATATGACGCTCATGCGACAAAGGTTGATGTAATTTTCGAAAACATTTATAGCGAAAATGGCAAGATTATAATTAAGGATAATGGCAAAGGAATGAACTATCAAGATTTGATAAACAAATGGCTTTTTGTCGCATACTCAGCTAAAAAAATTGGAAAAGAGGAAGACAGTTATCAAAATTACCGAGACAAAATTAAAGTTAAAAGAAGTTATGCTGGAGCAAAAGGCATTGGCAGATTTTCGTGTGATAGGCTAGGTAGTGAATTATATTTAGAAACACTAAAAGATGAAATTGGTTCCAAATCGGAAGTTTTAGTTACAGATTGGAATAAGTTTGAGGAGGATAGTAATAATGAATTTGTAAATGTTAGTGTACTTCACGATACATTGGAATCAAATTCTTATGGGATCCAACATGGAACAGTTTTAGAAATATCGAAATTGAATAGTGATTGGAATCGTGAAAAATTTGTAGAACTTAAAGATTCTTTAGCAAGATTAATAAATCCTTCTTCTATTCAAAATGATGATTCATTCAAAATATTTCTTACAGTCGAGGAAGAGTTAAAAGGTGATCAAGAGCAGATTTCAAAAAATACAAAAAAGGCATCTGAAGGTAAACTTGATGATAATGTAATAGATTATTTCAATGTTATTAATGGACAGATTCGGAATCCAATATTCGAAACCCTACAATTAAAAACAAGTTATATTGAATCAGATATACAAAAAGATATAGTAATAACAACTCTTTTTGAAGGAGGGAAATTTGTCTATAAAATTGTAGAAGAAAATCCTTATTCAGATTTAGTTGATTTACAATATTCAATATATTTTTTAAATCAATCAGCAAAAACAACTTTTAGTAAAAGAATGGGGGTTCAACCAGTTGAATACGGGCATATTTTCGTTTATAAAAATGGTTTACGAATATATCCTTATGGAGAAAGGGGTGAAGACCCGTTTAAAATGGATAATCGAAAAGCACAGGGTCATTCTAGATTTCTAGGAACTAGGGATATTATAGGATACATTTCAATAAACGGCAATAACTCTAACCTTAAAGAAACTTCAAGTAGAGGAGATGGTTTTATCAAAACTAAAACTTATGATAATCTTGTTGAACAATTTTACGAAACAATAAAGAAGCTTGAGAAATATACAATTGAAATAACAGACTGGGGAAATTTTTTATCCGATGACGATTATATCAACATAAACCAATCATTCATTAAAAACGAAGGAAAAGATAATCAAAGTAATTTTAATGTAAATGAAAACATATCTAAACTTATTAGAAATTTGACGAACTCTAAAAATGTTTTAAAATATGAATTATCTGAAAATATTTTGAGCCTATTAGATTCAAGAAGCGAGCAATCTGCACAAGGTGTATTAAAAACAATTTCAGATAAAATTAAACAAGGAAATTTTGATGAAAAAGAAGTACTTCAAACCATAAAAAGTGTAGAGAAAAAACTTTCAGAACTTAAAATTAAAAAAGAAGAGGCAGAGAATGATGCAGACAATCAGAGGAATATAAATAATAGGTTAGAGAATGAACTAAATATAGAAATTGCTGGAAAGCTTTTTGATAAAAACCAAATTGGCCGTGAGAAAAAAGACCTTTTAGCTCTGCAACATCAAATAATACATACTGCGGGAAACATTACTTGGAGTTTAGATTCTCTTATTGATTCAATAAACACTGAAAAACCGAAAGAAACGCTTATTAAGTCTGTTCAAGATATTAGCCTTGAGGTTCAAAGAATAGTAAGTGCTTCAAGATTCGTTACAAGTGCAGGGTTTAATACCCAAGCAGAAAAAATAACAAATGACCTTATTTCATTTGTAAATGATTACGTTAAAAACATTTACATACCCGCCGAATCATTTATTCATCAGAAGAGACCAATAAAAATTGAAATAAATGAAAAAGATCCAATTAAGCATAATCTTAAATTTAGGCCGTTTGAAATAACAGTTATAATGGACAACTTATTTTCAAATTCAAGAAAAGCAAAATCTACCAAAATTGAACTTGAATGGAAAAAAGGTAATGACTTCGTAATGTTGAATTTTAAAGACAATGGCAACGGTATTCCAGATGAAATAAAAGACAAAATTTTCGATTTCAGCTATAGTAATACTGATGGTTCAGGTATCGGACTTTACCATGTCAAAGATATATTGAATAAATATAAAGCATCAATAGAATTTGTGCAATCCAATAGTGGAGCTGAATTCAACTTAAAATTTCCAATATGAATCTGAATTATAAAATCATTTGGGTTGAAGATAAAATTGATACCCTACCATTCTTATCATTAATTGAGAGCGTTAAAACTCACCTTGAAAATGAATTTTTCAATGTATTTGTAGATACTGCAGAAGACTTTGATGAGTTCAAAAAGAAATTTGAAGTTAGTCAATCATATGATTTAATTATAACAGATTTAAATCTAAATGAAAGTCACGGCAATGAAGTTATAGACTTTATTCGTGATGAAAAACATATTCTGACAGAAATTTTTTTCTATTCAGCTAATAGTGAATTGTCGACAACAAAATTAGCAAATAGTAGCCGGATAACATTCTATCAGCTTGATGGACAAGACTATCACAAACAACTTTTACATACAATAATTGAGCTTATTGACCTAACTATTGCAAAGTTGCAAAATATAATAATGATGAGAGGAATGATAATGCATGAAACAAGTTCTTTAGATTTGAAAATGGAGGAAATTGTTAAAAGACAATTGAATAATCCAAATCTTGAAGAACACATCAAACCATTATTGGATACAATATTTGAAAAAATACTAATCAATGCTAAAGAAAAATTTGATAAAGCAGAAAGTAGAAAAATAAAGGAAATTTTACGTGATAACGTACTTTTTAATTCTTCTCAGAAAATATTTGCTTTGGGTGCAATTTTAGAAATAATGAAAGAAGAAAATTTCGCTTCGAAATACAATGATGACGTTATACTGATTCGAAATCAATTTGCACATTCTGAGCTATTAAAAAATGATGATGGTCAGGAATATTTTAAAGTAAAAGGGGAAGAAATTTATTTTGACCGAGATTTATGCAAAAAGATAAGACGTGATTTAAACGAGTATATAAATAGGATAAATACTTTAGAAAATAAAATCAACCCGGAAGTGTAATAACATAAATTACAGGCAATTTAATCAAACTATCAATTCTAAAATTTGGAATTAGTTAATTAATTAAATCATAAGATATTTTCTATTATGAGATTAATTGATAAAAAAGGAGTATATAAAGTAGCCCTTCAAATTAAAAATAATCTGATGAATAAAATTGGTAAAAGTGCTTTCTAATATTTACACAGAAATTATTCTTTCTGATTTTAGCTGATGGATTTATTATCAATAAAAAAGCCAGAAATCTATTAAGAGAATTTTGATTTCATTCAAAGTGAAGTTTTATAAGAAAAGAAGGTTGGATAATCCAAATTTACATTGGATTTCGTTAAACCCTTTGTTTAAATAAACCTAATTTGAAGGTTTAATTTAAAATATAAGTTATCACCTTTTAAATAAATTTTACCAAATTCATGTCTGGTGCTACTTGCTGTTTCTAGTTTAGTATTGTGAAACAGATAATCTTCAAATTGATTTCTGTTGTAAATATGATAGCATAATATTTCTCCATCTTCCTTTACAATCAAATATCCACCTGTTGCATCATACAATCCACTCCATACTTTTGAAGGCATCATTCCAAGAGCTACGTCTGTCAAAAACCTTTTGATTTTATATTCATAAAAAGAATGAGAAAATTGAGTGTCATAACCAAGCGGATTCTTTATACTAATATCCTCTGTCAAAGCTAATATTGTGCTTAAATTGCTTGTGAAGAACTGTTTTAATATTTCAGAAAGAATATTTGGTAATAAACTATCTATTAGAACTAAATTATTCTTGAAAATATCTTGTTGAAGGGATAAGAACTTTAGTGTTCCTCCCTGTTTTTTCACTTCCTCTAAACGGTCTTTTATTTTGCTTCGTGTATCAATTTCGTTGATTCTTTTTATATCTATAGCAGTACCTTTAAAACCGATGATTTGATATATGAAGTTTGTTGTTTTACCAGCATTTAAAAGCGTTGAATCTCCACCCAATTGAGACTTTATACTAAAGCCTAACTCTGCGGCTTGATTTATTCTTTTGTCGTGAATTACAATTCTAATATCTGATTTTGAAGTGGAACTTGCTTTTAAGGTTTCGCAGTTAACAGATTTCATAAAAGCTTCCGTTTCGGGAATGTTAAATGCTCCTTTAGACCCTTTTATTGTTGATAGTAGATTTGCTGCTTGTTCTGAGAATGTTTTAACTGGAATACGTAGCTTTTCTTCACCACCTGAAACTAGCACTATATCGCCTTCAATTTCATACTCAAAGCTACCTTTTGTCTCGTTTCTTAGAATTTTTAAAATTGGATAAAATAGGTTTTCGACCCTTTTTAAATCAACATTACCTGCATAGAGATTCTTATCACCTAGTAGTTTAAATAATGTATATATTTCACTCCACTCTCCTTTATTTCCTGTTATCATAAATTTGATATTGAATAAATTAATCTTTCTTCCAATAGGTCGACATGAGCATTGTTTAATAAATATATATTGCCAAATTTAGTTAAAGAGTCAAAATCCACATTAAATGTTATTTCTATTACTGCTGAATAATCATGGCGTTTAGTTGTTTTAACCCTTTTGTAATAAACAGACCTTGTTGTGTCAATAAATAAAGAAACATATATTTCTTTACCTAAATAATTAAGCTTTATATCTAATCCATTGTAATAGTCTAGCCTTAGCGAATACTCTACAGATTCAAACCTCTTTGACTCTTGCAATAAATAAAGAAAATGCAAGTCTCTAATCAAAGAAGGGTAAGCTCGAATAAGACGATATTTTATACCTTCAGCGTTGAACTTTTGATTTTCTACGATAATATTTCCATCAATAATACCCCCTAACCATTCAACATATGTATCGTAGAATAATTTTTCACTTGGTATTTTAAGATGTCTAAAAAATAAATAATAGAACACCTGAATAAATGGAGGTAATTTCGCTTTTTCAGATTCAAAGTTTTGAGGTTTACCTTGACCATTGTATTCAATAATTTTTACTTGCTCTTCTATTTTTTCAGCAGACAATAAAGTATCTCTAGTTACGGATATTCCATAGTCAGTTATTTTTATATCTACTATATTCTTTAGAAACATTTTATTTTAATCTCAATATAATTTCCTTTGCAGTAGCTTGAATAGCAGGCACTGCAACAGAATTGCCAAACTGCTTATATGCAGAAGCATCTGCAACTGGGATTAAAAAATTATCTGGGAAGCCTTGGAGTCTGGCCCATTCTCGTGGTGTCATTTTACGAATTCCTTCTCTGTTAACTTCACCTTTAATATGAGTTGTCGGAGTGAAGTCTTTAATTCGTTTATCAATAACTAAATTTCGTTCTCTACCCATTCCTCCACAAACAACCGCATTTGCAATGCCATTATCAGGTATAATCTCAAAACCAAAACCATTACCTTTACTAGCATGCCTTTCTCTATGATTATGCAAAGTTTGGAGATATTGAGTTGATAAATAGAATTTAGTAGGTGGAACCTTTTTCTCTCTTATATCTTTAAATTCTACCTTCTTTTGCAAAGGCTTTGGGTACTCAAATCTTGATACATTTTGGTCCTTTCTAAATCCCACTATATATATTCTTTCTCTATTTTGTGGTACACCAAAATCCTTAGCATTTATTATTTGAGGATCTGGAACATAATAGTCTAAATCATTGCGTAAAACATTTAAAATAGTTTCAAGTGTTTTTCCTTTGTCATGATTTCTTAATCCTTTAACATTCTCAAGGAATATTGCTTTTGGTTTTTTACGTTTTATTATTTCTGCTACATCAAAAAACAAAGTCCCTCTAGTATCTTCAAATCCACCTCTTTTCCCCGCAATTGAAAATGCCTGGCAAGGAAAACCTGCGCATAAAACATCAAATCCATCTGGTATAAACTTTTTAGTTTCCTCTTTTGTAATATCACCAAAAGGAACCTCCCCGTAATTTGCTTGATACGTTTTTTGTGCTTCTTTATCCCACTCACTTGTAAAAACGCATTTGCCACCTAAGTTTTGCATGGCCATTCTAAAACCACCAATTCCTGCAAATAAATCTATAAACTTAAACTTATTTTCTTTTGGTGTTGGAAATGGCACATTATTAACTTCAAATAATAATTGTTGAAGGGCATTGTCTTCTTCTAAAACCAAATCATTTACTTCCTCATACAAATGAACATATTCCTTTAGAACCTTTCCTGCTTCCTTGATATAATTTTTAGAAACACCATTTTCAATATTATGCAAGTAATGGGTAAGTACCGCTTTCTTTTGGTTAGTTAAATTTGGATCTTTTACTCTCTTTTGAAAGTCTTTGCTGTCTAAATCATAAATACTTAATTCTTCTTTTGCTTTCATCTACTTCTTTCAAAAATGTATCGATGCAATTTCGTAAATTATTTTCGATGTCGTTTCCTCAAAACCTTAAAACTTTCCACCCTTCTATCAACAACCATTCAAAGACTTCCTTTTCAAGCCTATGTTTTCTGGGACATAGATTGATTTGAAATTATTCTTCAAAAAATTTTAAATCCTTATCAGCTTAAAACTTTCTATCCATAAAACGGTAGTTTTTTCTTTTCTACTTGAAATATCAGGTATTCCTTAAATTATTATCTCAGTGCTTTTTTAGGATAATTATTTTTAAAATAACTATTACAGGATTAACATCAATGAATAGATCCGAAGAATATAGAATTGAATTTTATATTCCTTCGTTCATGGCTATAGAATAACGTTTGTTTAATTATTCAATCCAATAACAACAAACCTTTCGGGTTCAGGGCCGTTTTCAATCCAGATTTCGCCGGAGCCTAACATGATGCCTTGGTAGTTGTGGAAGAGGTTGCAGGTGCATGCTTCTTTTAGGGCTTTTTTGAAATTGTCGTTGTTAATTTGAGGGAAGTATTGAATGAATTCTTGTTCGTTTTTTAAATCTTTTGTTTTGCCATTGCCAATACTTACATGACAAGGATAGATCATTTGTTTGGCTAACCATTTACTGTCTGATAACAAAAAGGCTGATTTTACTTTTTGCATATAGGCTTCAATAGCTTCATCATTGCTAGCTGCGTCGGTATAACGTTTGTCAATATTACCTCCAACCATCGATACAACTCGAAGCTCAAATTGTTCTGCTTTTCCAATTTTTCTATCTATTCTAAATCCTTTAATTACTTCATCGTTTTTTGATGCATACAATTTGCCTTTAATAATGGCTTTGAATCCCAATACATTTCCTTCAACCAAAAATAAAACATTGTTTTTGTAGGTACCATGAATATAAACACGGGTTTCATTGTCGCCATTACAATAGTTTCCTATTACACTGTCGGCACCATTGCGGAATAAAGAAAGCTTTATCTTTTTTCCGTTTAATACGCCTTCAAAATCTGTCCATAAGCCATCGCCAATAGAAAGGGCAGATATATGATTGAATTGGGAGAGTAGAATACATAAGAGTAGTAATATTTTTTTCATAAAATCTAATTTTTTGGGGAATATAAATTAGTTTTTGATTTTGATAATGAATTTATTGGATTTCTTGTTAGCAGTACGATTTATATAGTACAAACATTCGTTGCTTTAATCCTTACTTTTTAGGCAAAAAGTAAGCAAAAGCCTTTCATCATCGAATGCGCCTGCTTGGCTGCGAGGCCAACCCCTGATGCAATCTGGCCGGCCGCTGCTGCCTTTTCCGCCCTGGCCCGCCATTGTCTCTTGCAGTTTTGGCCAAACCCGCGGAAAATTCAAAAGGCGGCTTGGCGCTCAAGGCCATTTAGATTGCATCAGCACGCGCTGCCGATGATGAGTTCGTTTTCAATGAAACGTTTTTGTTTTTGATGATGGATTTGATGAATT
>JAIYDG010000362.1 GCA_027487625.1 Bacteroidota bacterium | reverse complement strand
GTGCAATTCGTCTCCGTTTGACGGGATTTTAGTGGTGGATTAATTCGTTTCCCTAAGCTACATTTGAGTCAAAACGCACGCCCATCGCAAATGTGCAAAACGTTAGCGGGCATGCTAAGACGACGTCGCTTAAACAAACTGACACATAAAAATGAACTTTTTAAAGACACTTTTCCTTGTATTTCTGACCTTCATTTTAAATACTTTTTCATTTGGACAAGCCCTTGAATTCAAAAAATATTCTTTCGATAACGACTCTTCCAAAATTCATTTCTCTTTTGACATTCCTTCAACCTGGACAATAAGCCCTGACTATGACAGAAATGGTTTCTTAGGAGTTTGCAAACCGACAAAAAAAGAAGAACTTAAAACTTACAATTATTGTTGGGAAGGAGTTATTTTTCATTTGCAGTTTTTCAGTAGCGACCTCGACTCCACACTTAAATCAGAAGGCAATTATACAAAAGTTGGCGACACTTACATCACCTCTGACAGAGTTAATGATAGCGTTATGACAAAATCACTTAAAGGCTCAAATTGGACAGGACTTTATCACAACAATACTTGTGGAATAACATGCACTGACAATGGTTTTCATGCTGCTGCTGGAGAATGTGAGTTCATTTATTTTTCAAAAGGTAAACAGACAATTTGCATTTCGACAAATGGTAAATCATTTCATGAGAAGGTATTATTAAAAATTATTGAGACATTTAAGTTTAATAATTGAATGGACTTGCTGACAAAAAAAAGCACGACCCGCTAACAGCACATTTGCAATAGGCGTGCAATTCGTCTCCGTATGACGGGATTTTAGTAGTTGATTAATTCGTTGCACTAAGTTACATTTGAGTAAGAACGCACGCCCATCGCAAATGTGCAAAACGTTATAGGCAATGCTAAAATGACAAAAATACAGACATTTATATTACTAATTTTGTTTACACTTGGTTGTAGAGAACAATCTAAAAATGACAATTTCAATTCACTTTTGCAACAAGCTGACACTTTAAAAATAAATGAATCTGGACAAATTGAAGATTCGTTGTTAAGAGAGTTTGCGTTAAAATGGAAAGCTGACTCATTAGGACAAAATGGTTTTAGAATGAACCATTATTCTTATGACAAGAAAATGAATGTTCTATTAATTAACGGTATGACTCTGAAAAAATATTCCAAAGAAAAAATCATAACCCTTTTAGGAAATCCAACAAGCAGTGGACTTGGAAAAGAAGATAAAAAATTAATTTTATTTTATATCATTCGACATAATAAATCCAATCAAGACAAAACATTGATTTTGTACTTTGACAAAGACAAAAAACTTGACCTTATTATGGAAGAAACTGGTATGTAGTAAATTTTGACAGCCGACAAATAAAGCACAGCCTATAACAGCACATTTGCAATAGGCGTGCAATTCGTCTCCGTTTGACGGGATTTTAGTGGTTGTAAATTTCGTTTCCCTAAGCTACATTTGAGTTCAAACGCACGCCCATCGCAAATGTGCAAAACGTTATGTACAAGGTGTTTTACTACATTTTCCTTTTTGACAGAATAAGGTTTTACAAACATTCGGCTCCGTTAGCGGGCTGACTCGAAATATGATATTCTTCTTATCAAGAAATATTACAGTCGCTTTCTCCCCCATGAACAATCCTACTCGTTGACCGTAAAAAGCAATTTAATTTGCTTTCGGCGATTCTTCGAGTGTTGAGTTAGAGTACGACGCGAGATTTGCGAAGCAATGCCGGCAAATTGCATCCTTTTTACTGCTGCACGTTTCCCAAAACACCCAGTACATAACACACACTTGCCGACAATTGCTGGAATCCTGCTATGTAGTAACTTTTTATTCTCATAGTAATTTTTTATTTTGTTGACCGATTCGTTTCCACAAGTCCAGCAACTGCGGCAAGTGCGAATCAGTTACCTGTAATGCTATGACGACAATTACAAAGAACAAATTTACCTTTTGGGGACGCATAATTTTTATTGTGCCTTTGATTTGGCTTTTTATGAAACCAATTCAAAATACTTTAACCAGAGACGTGGACACATTTCATCTACCTCTATTAGTTTTCTTTCTGACTTTTGTAATTCTTATGACAAGCTTTCTTTTCATAGGTTTACTGTTAAAGCCAATTACTCTTACTATTATCAATAACGAACGACAATTTTATACTTATTCAATATTATCAGGAAACACTACCTATTCAATTAGTGACATAAAAGGTTTCAGTAAAACAAAACTGTGGACAAGGGCAAAAAATTATCCAGGAATATTGTTATACCTAAAAGACAATTCTAAAGTTGAGTTAACGGAGTTCAATTTACAATCATTAAAGCCATTGTTGAAATTTCTCAATGACGAGAATATAAATTATTTTGGAGAAGAAACATCTTGGTTCCCATTTAGACCAATACATTTTCGTTTTGACAAATAGATTTATCAATTGACGACAGAAGAAAGCACTACAGGTAACAGCACATTTGCAATAGGCGTGCAATTCGTCTCCGTTTGACGGGATTTTAGTGGTTGGTAAATTCGTTTCCCTATTTTACATTTGAGTCAAAACGCACGCCCATCGCAAATGTGCAAAACGTTACCTGCAAGCGTAGAGGACGACACAACAATAAATTGACAAATGGAAATTAGACTTTTAGTAATACGAACAAATGAGCAAAAACGACTTGCCGACTTTTATAGTTTACTTGGTTTGGCATTTGACTACCATAAACACGGAAATTCACCGATGCACTATTCAGCGACAATTGGAAGTTTGGTTTTGGAAATTTATCCTTTGACAAAAAGCCAAACTGACTTAGACAAAAATCTACGATTAGGTTTTGCCATTGAGAATTTTAGTGAAACATTACAACTTCTAAAAAATAATGACATCACATTTTCAGAACCGACATTGACCGACTTTGGTTTCGTAACTATTATTTCAGACCCCGACGGAAGAAAAATTGAACTCTATAAAAAATAAGGTGAAAGCAATTAGAATAAAAATAACGAGTTTTATCAGTGACGACCAACCAGGTTTTGTTGAGTGCAAGTTCAATGACGCTTGGAATAAGGAACATATTGTTCTAGACAAAGTCCCTATTGTGACTGAGAAAGATTTGGACGCTAATAGTGACTATCCACAAGACGGTGAAATTGCTTGTGAAATAATCAAACAATGGGTTGACAAAGATAATAGAACAATTTTTACTGTGACGACAGAAAAACCTTGGTCAGTTGATACAATTGACGGCTTGACAGTATTTGATGTATTACAGCAACAAATAACGGAACTCACCTGATGACAAAAACGCCAGCAGGTAACAGCACATTTGCAATAGGCGTGCAATTCGTCTCCGTTTGACGGGATTTTAGTGGTTGGTAAATTCGTTTCCCTAAGTTACATTTGAGTTTAAACGCACGCCCATCGCAAATGTGCAAAACGTTAGCAGCTATTATATGACGACGGTGTTACAACCAATGAATAAAGAAAAAATAAAATTACATGACTACAGAACTTATTTGCCCAAACTGTAACAAAACAATTGAAAGCATAAACATAAATATTACGACAGACTTAGCGAAATGTGAAAGCTGCGGAACAATTTTAAAAGCTAGTTTGTTAGTATCTGACCATGACGATAAATCCCTTTCGACACCACCTGTAGGTTCGACAATTGAAGTTACTAAAGAAATTGGTGACAACATAAAAATAATTGTACCAAAAAAAGGATTGACACTATTAGACATTCCGCAACTTATCTTCTCTATTTTTTGGTTAAGTTTTATTTGCTTTTGGACATGGGGAGCATCTCGAGGGAGTTTTTTCTTTGCTTTGTTTTCAATTCCATTTTGGATAATGGGTTTTTCAATGATTAGTGGAATAATTAACTCAATTTATGAAACACAAATTTTAACAATTACCAAAACGAAATTGACTTTAGAAAAGAAAAGACCAATCAATGAAAAAAGTTTTGAGATCAATCTTTCTGAAATCCAAGAAATAAAAATTACTCATATGAAAGCTGGACCATTCTCAGCTTTTTCTAACCCAAGATATATGTGGAGACTAAAATGGTCATTTGGAGCAGGACTTGTTTTGCCTGCAATTATTTCGGGTTTAGGTACTGAGTATTTTTTTGAAGCAGCTAATGACGCAGAACAAGATTGGGTGACAAAATTTTTGAGTAGTAAAGTAAGACAAGCTAAAAAATGAACTGACAATCATTCGCTGACAGATTCATAACAGCTGCTAACAGCACATTTGCAATAGGCGTGCAATTCGTCTCTGTTTGACGGGATTTTAGTGGTTGTAAATTCGTTTCCCTAAGTTACATTTGAGTTAAAACGCACGCCCATCGCAAATGTGCAAAACGTTAGCGGTAATTATACATGGACACAATCGAACTAAAAAAATATCATACGACAGGTAGACTAGTAGATGAAATAACTACGAGACCAAAAGGAGTATTAAACAAAATCAAAAACACTTTAAGTAAAGTTTTATTGACAAAAGATGGACTTTACAAAAGACCAACTGAATTCTATGAATTTTTTATTAATGACCAACCACTTTCACTAATCTTGACAGAGTTTTGCAATCTTGACAATTCTATTCTTGACAATTGGATAGGAGTATTTGGTTCTTTTTCCAATAGACAATCTGAACTTAACAAAATCAAACGACTTCAACTAAAACAAATTACAGAACAAGAAATTAGAGCCGTTTTTCCAAAGGACATAGACAAACAAGATCTTGACAATGGAATTGAAAATTACTTAGAAGAATTAGCAGACGAACAAATTATTATTTATGGATGTGCAGAGTGTGGCGACTATGGTTGTAACGGTTATAAAGTCAAAGTTGACAAAATAGATGATAGTATTGTTTGGACCTATTTTGACGAGGTGAAAATTTTGCAATT
>JAIYDG010000255.1 GCA_027487625.1 Bacteroidota bacterium | reverse complement strand
CTGCAACTGGAAAAACCCATGTTGATGTATTACCTGCTTTACAATTCCAAACAAATACTTTGGTTGGTAATGTATTGGCTCCACAAGTATTCAATGCTTTGGATAAGGTAAATCAAACCATATATGTGAAGCCAGGATGGAACTGGATTTCATTCAATCTCCTAACTCCTGATTCAAATAATTTAGGTAATTTGTTTAAATCAGTTTCATTGTCGAATGGTGCTGTATTAAAGAACAATGAGCAATTGGCTATTTACGACCAAACCCAAGGTTGGACAGGTAATTTGGCTAATTTTAATATGGGTATGAAACCTGAACATTCTTATCTGTTCTTTACACATACAGAAGATACACTTATTGTAAAAGGTGTTGAAGCTAATCCTCAATTACGTCCAATTTCTATTAACCAAGGTTGGAATTATATTGGATATGTTGGACAAAGAAACCTCAATGTAAATGATGCATTTGGTGCTTTTGCTTCTAAACAAAATGATTTGATTAAAGGACAGGTTCAGTTTGCTGTTTACGATTCAACTTTAGGTTGGATAGGTAGTTTAACAACCTTGATGCCTGGAAGAGGTTACCAATATTATGCAAATGGAACTGGTGTGTTAAGATACCCTCGTTCTGCTATGTTTGGTAAATCATCTAATGATAATACAATAACAAGTAAATATTGGAAACTCAATCCTTATGGTTTTGAAAACAATATGAACTTGATAGTAAAAGTAGATGCTTGTAATGAGGTATTAAAATCAGGTCAATTGTTATTAGGTGCATTTGTAAACAATGAATTGAGAGGATTTAGTAAAGTCACTCAAATCAATAATGAAACATATTCATATTTCTTAACTGTTGCTGGTAAATACCAAGAGCAAGTAACATTTAAATTGTTGCATGAATCAACTGGTGAAGTTTTCCCTATTCAAACTGAATTGGTTTTCGAACCAAATGCTTTAAAAGGTTCTTTAACTAGTCCGATTGCCATGAGCAGCAGCAAAGAAGTTCCTTGTACTGAAAATGCAGTTATAGCTTCTCAATTGGAAATCAGTTTATACCCTGTTCCTTCAAAAGAAAATGTAAGTGTTAAAATTTCTCAGCCTACTGATAGCGATGTTCAAATTAAAATATTTGATTTATCAGGTAAGCAAATTCAAGCCAAATCAATAGGTCTTCTTAAAAAGGGTATTCATGAGTTGAACCTCAATTTGGACGCCATCGCTGAAGGAGTTTATATCGTAGAGGTTGTTTCAGGAACAGAAAGTCAACGTTGTAAATTAATCCGTATTCAATAAGTAAACATCAATAGTAGTTTGGGTTCAACGCCCAAACTACTTCAAAAAATTATAATAAATTCAATATGAAAAAGTTGTTTTACATTCTAACAGTCTTGGGCAGTTTGACATTATCAAAGGTTCAAGCGGCAGCTCCAAGTTGGACAGTAAATCCGGGTTCGTTTCAATATAATATGACCATGGTTGCTGTTGCAAGTATCAATTGTACAGAACTTACAAATGCCAGTAATAGAATTGGTGTATTTGTAGGAAACCAATGCAGAGGTACTGCATTAACTAGTCAGGTAGTAAATGGCAGGTACACTGTTTCTTTATTTATCTATAGCAATAGTGTGCAAGGCGAAACACTTACTTTTAAAGTGTACAATGCATCACAAGATTCTGTTTATGATATACCTACTTCGATTGGTTTTCAACAGAATGCTAGTTTTGGAACTTCAAATGTTCCATATGTATTGTTGAATAACAATCCTCCAAGTATGTTAAGCGTTTCAACAAATTCTTTTAATGAGAATTTGAGCATCAATTCAACTGTTGCAACATTAAGTGCTACAGACCCAGATGCTGCTGAAATATTCACTTATGCTTTGGTGAATGGAGAAGGTTCAACTCATAATAGTTTATTTAATATTTCAGGAACTAACTTAAGAGTTTCTTCTTTGATTAATTATGAAACATTAAAAACATGTAACATAAGATTACGTGTTACCGATTCTAGAACATGCTCTTATGAAAGAACTTTAACACTAAATGTAAATGATATAAATGAAGCTCCGTATGCTATTTATATCAACGATTCTACTTTAAATGAAAACCTTCCTGCAAACACTGTTTTCGCCAGTTTAAGTGGTGTTGACCCTGATGCAGATGATGTATTAAATTTTAGTTTGGTTTCAGGTGCAGGTGATAGCAACAACGCTTCTTTTATTATTGTTGGAAATACACTTAGATCTGCCCAGTCATTTAATTTTGAAGCAAAATCAACTTATGGAATTAGAGTGAGAGTAAGAGATGCTTCTAATAATTTCTATGATAGAGCCATTGTAATCATGGTAAGAAATGTAAATGATAATCCTTCAAATATTTTAATTAATGGTTCTGCAAACTCAGCTTCATTTGCTGAAAACAGAGGTATAGGTAGTTTAGTTGCAACACTTGCTACCAGCGATGAAGATGCTGGTTCACAATTTGCTTATTCTTTTATAAATACT